>JASFGM010000322.1:0-4659 GCA_050123755.1 Desulfobacterales bacterium | reverse complement strand
CCATGTGGTCGGCCGCTCCAGCCTGGACACCCGGGAGCTCGATGGCTGCGACATCGGCAACATCCGCTACTCGAAATACTGCCCCACGCTAATATTCGATAACGTATTTGTCCCCTGGGAAAGGGTGTTTCTGTGCGGTGAGACCGAATTTGCGGTGGACATGGTCGTTAAATTCTCTTCCTATCACCGTCAGAGCCACGGCGGGTGTAAATCCGGAAAGATCGACTGCATGACCGGTGCGGCGTTGACCATGATGGATTACAGCGGAACCAGCAAAGCGGGCCACCTCAAGCAAAAGGTGATTGACATGATTCACCGCGCGGAGACGCTGTATGGATGCAGCCTGGCCGCATCTTATGAAGGCAAAAAGCAGCCTTCCGGGACGTATTTTATTGACACCGTGCTGGCCAATGCCTCCAAGATTCACGAGGGTAAAGAGATGGCCGAGGCGATCCGATTGATGGTGGATATTTGCGGGGGCTATGTTGCCGATCTGCCCTCGGACAAAGACCTCGATAATCCCGAAGTCGGCCACCTTCTAAAAAAATATTTAAAAGGTAAAAATGAAGTGCCGGTGGAAAACCGGATCAAGATGTACCGCCTGGTTGAAAAAATGGCCATGGAAAGTGCCGATACCATTTCCGATATCCACGGCGGCGGCTCCCCCGAAGCCCATCGGGTGACCATCCTGCGGGAAACGGATGTGGAAGCCAAAAAGAAGGCAGCCAAACGGCTGGCCGGGATCGATGAAGATTAAACCCGGAAGAACTTTCGTGCATTAGATTGGTTCGATGAGGCGTGAGGCCTGAGGAAAATTAGCGATGGCTTTGGCGTGGAAGGATTTATACCGTTTTCCATAATAATGTACCGAAATTCGGAAGTTCGGCATAAAAGAATGTACGGTTGTAGAAAAAAACGTTTGAATACCGGAACGTTTTTTTGACAACCACTATAAAAGAGGGTTTGGCGTTTCCCCGAAAAGCAGACATGGTCATGTGCAACATTTCAAATTCCAGCAGTTTTTGATCGGAATTTTTCCCGGGTAGGATTAAACTTTTGAAGCCATAAATATTTGCAATCTTGGACTAAAAGCGATAAAGTTAAACCCATGAAGGCCAATAATCGCAAAAAAAATCCCGGACGCCGTGTGCAAAAAGTTAAACAATCTGTGCGCCCGGGCAATCTCCAACCGGACGAACAGACCGAAATTCTGAAAGCCTGTCGGAAATTGAGTAACATCCTGGATCCTGAAGAATTGTATGCGGTATTTGCCGATGTGATAAAGCAGAAAGTTGCGATTCGCCAGCTGGCGATTTTTCATTATCGCAAAACCGCAGATGCGCTCGAGCTTGTTTTCAGTAAAGGTCTCGGGGAGCTGAATTTTCAGATCAAAAAAAATAAAGGCGGTCTCTGGAAATCCATTTTAGGCGGTGAAGTCTTTGCGGTCAGCGACGATGCCGGCAACCTGCTATTTTCGAATGAATTTGAAAAGCTCGGTCTTGAAGCGCTTCGTTCTAAACTATGGGCTCCGCTGGGCATGGGCGATGAACTGGTCGGCCTGGTGACGTTTGGATCCAAAGGTGCCCATCAGCCTTTCGATGATACGGATCTCTATTTTCTTCAACAGATTTCAGCGCATGCCGCCGTCTGCTTTAACACCTGCCGCCTTTATAAGAAGCGCCAGAAGGAAAAGGAAGATCTGGATAAAACCCTCCAAAATCTTTCGCTTCTTTACAGCATCGGCAAGGCCATGAATTACATCAGTGATCTGAAAAAATTACTACAGTTTATTTTGGGTCAGGCCATTGAGATCACTTCGGCTGAAAAAGGATCCCTCATGCTGTATGATATGGAAACGGATCAGCTGAATATCCGGGTTCTGGCCGGATTGGAAGATAATTCCTTTCAGGAAAAAGTAAATAACAATGAAATCGAGTGCCGCAGTTTCAAAGCGGGCGAGGGCATCGCCGGTCGGGTGTTTCTGAACGCCAAGCCCATTGTGGTAAATAATATTAAGGAAGATGGCATTTTTGTTGACTCCCACGCTTCTTACGTGCGTTCGATTGCCTGCATCCCCATGGTCGTTTTCAATGAAGTTATCGGCGTAATTAACGTTACCAATAAACGTCATGGTAAGGAATTTACGGACGACGATGTGGAAATGCTGAAAGCCGTCGCCGATCAGGCGGCGGTGGCCATCAATAAAGCCCAGCTATGGGATATGGCCGTTACCGATTCTTTAACCGGTCTTTATGTGCGGCGCTATTTCATGGTTAAACTGCAGGAGGAACTCCTTCGGGCCGAGCGTTACACTAATATTTTGTCGATTGTCATGGCAGATCTGGACGGTTTTAAAACGATTAATGACACCTACGGTCATGATGCGGGCGATCGGGTTTTAAAGGCCATCGGCCAGTTTCTCCAGCAGAATATCCGGGATGTAGACGTGGTTGCCAGGTATGGGGGTGACGAGTTTGTTATCATGATACCGGAGGCAGCCCAAGACGCTGCTTATATTCTATCCGAGCGCTTAAGAAAACAATTTTCGGAGCAGAAATTGGAAAGTATACCGCCAATTACGATCAGTCTGGGGATCGCCACTTATCCTCTCGATGGTACCGAGCTTGGAGATCTCATCAAAAAAGCGGATTCAGCCATGTATGCGGCCAAAAAGGCCGGCCGCAACAAAGTGGTCAAATACACTCCGGACATTGAACTGGTTGGAGAAAAAGATACCCAGCCGATATAGAAATAATGCCGGAACGTTTTTTTAACAACCACTATATATCTCCAAATTCTGCAAGCCGGGTTTCTGCGGGGAATATACTTGAAAAAAAATCGGATTTACCTTATTGAGCATGCAAAATCACTTTTGAACGAAATTGGGATTTAAACATTGAGGGAGGACATATGTCAGATATCTTACAGGTTGTCATAAACAGGGATCCAAATGAAAAGGAATTTCATCAGGCAGTCAGTGAGGTTATGGAATCGGTAAAGCCGGTTTTAGACCAGAACCCGATTTATCGCCAGGCGAAAATACCGCAAAGGCTGGTTGAACCGGAACGGATCATTATTTTTCGGGTACCCTGGATGGATGACCAGGCAGAAATCCAGGTGAACCGCGGGTTTCGAATTGAAATGAACAGTGCGCTGGGTCCTTATAAAGGTGGGCTGCGGTTTCACCCCTCGGTCAATCTGGGTATCCTTAAGTTTCTTGCGTTTGAACAGGTGTTTAAAAACGCCCTGACCACGTTGCCCATGGGCGGCGGAAAAGGTGGGTCGGATTTTGACCCCAAGGGTAAATCCGACAACGAAGTCATGCGCTTTTGTCACAGCTTTATGTGTGAGCTCTTCCGCCATATCGGTCCCGATACCGACGTTCCGGCCGGTGATATCGGGGTGGGTGCCAGAGAGATCGGATATTTATTCGGCATGTATAAAAAACTGCGCAATGAATTTACCGGCGTATTAACCGGCAAAGGACTCAACTGGGGCGGGAGTTTGATCCGTCCCGAGGCCACCGGATACGGCTCGGTTTATTTTGCGGCTGAAATGATTGCCACCCGCGACGAAACCCTGAAGGGCAAAACCTGTTTGGTATCCGGATCCGGCAACGTGGCGCAGTTTACCGCTGAAAAATTGATTGAATTGGGGGCTAAGGTGGTCACCCTTTCGGATTCCTCCGGTTATATTTACGATGAAAGCGGCATTGACAGCAAGAAGCTCGAATATGTCAAAGTGCTCAAAAACGTCCGCAGGGGCCGGATAAAAGAATACGGCGACAAGTATTCATCGGCCGTTTACACCGCCGTTGATCCGGCCTTAGATCATAATCCCCTCTGGAACCATAAAGCCGATTGCGCGTTCCCCAGCGCTACCCAAAACGAGATAAACGCCACGGATGCCCAGAATCTGGTCAATAACGGCATTATTCTGGTCTGCGAAGGGGCCAATATGCCCACCGTGCCGGAGGGTGTCGATATCTTTCTGCAGGAGAAGCTTTTGTACGGACCCGGCAAGGCCGCCAATGCCGGCGGCGTCTCGGTTTCCGGTCTTGAAATGACCCAAAACAGCATGCGACTCGCCTGGACACGCGAAGAAGTCGACAACCGGCTGAAAATGATCATGAAAAGCATCCACCAAACCTCGCTGGAAGCAGCTGAACAGTATGGTACACCCGGCAACTATGTGAACGGCGCCAACATCGCCGGCTTTGTGAAGGTGGTCGATGCGATGCTCGATCAGGGATTAGTCTAATTTCTTTGGGTGTCAGGCAAAAAGCTCGCAGCTGATCGCTCACAGGCTGGGAAGCTTGGAGGCTATAAGGCTGAAGGACTATCAAATAATTTAGCCTTCCAGCTTCCCAGCCTTATAGCTTTCTATCCTATCCGCTTTTTTTTGAATCCTGACACCTGAACACTGACACCTGACACCTATTTGAGAACTCTCCATAATATCGTGATAAATACTTCAATAATCGTTTTCGCCGCAGCATTGCTGTTGGGGCTTCTTTATGCTGAAAAAAAGGAGATCCTTAAGGCCAAGCTGGCTGTTAAAATCGTTCTTTCCTCCCTGTTTATTTTTAGCGCTGTAATTCAACCCCATCTGATTGTTCCTTATTACCGATTTATCCTGACGGGTTTGATTTTTTGCCTG
>JASFGM010000321.1:0-4668 GCA_050123755.1 Desulfobacterales bacterium | reverse complement strand
AGTTAGATATAAATTTTTTAAAGAAAAATTTATCATGGCACAGGTTTTGCTTTCAGTATACGGCAAACATTATTCATGCTTTTGAGAAGGGGGTGGGACAGGATAACCGAGGACCAAAAGCGTTAACCAGACAAGTCAATTTATAAGCGTTTAAATAAACAAACTATTAACCAAGGGAGGTTAAAACATGTTACAAAAACTAAGAGGCAACAATTCTAAGGGTTTTACACTGATCGAGCTGATGATCGTTATCGCCATCATCGGCATTCTGGCGGCGATCGCCATTCCGAACTTCATCAGCTACCGCAACAAGGCCTATTGTTCCAAGGCGGAAACCGACGCCCAGAACATCATCGCCGCGCTTGCCAGCTATTTCGCCCATCCGGATCATTCAGATATTCCATCGATTGCTGAGCTAAAGGTCCATGAAGAGCTGGTGTTGAACAACAATTCCGAGTCCACCTATTCTAGTGGGGGCGGGACCATTGACTGGGTGGTTGTGCAGGTGGGCGACGACCTCAACAAATGCCCCTATTTCCGCAATGATAGCCAACATTACTTCGTTTATTTCGGTACCACCGGTACTTCCGGTTGGAATTAATAATAAATCTTTAACCTAAATCACGATTAAAGGGGGGGCAAGCGCCCCCCCCTGCAACTATTTTACGCCACCATTTCTTATGAACCCTAAGGAAAGCCGCCACCCAAATCGCTGCGGCCTGAGCGCTTTTTTGCTGCTCGGGCTTTTGCTCTTTCTTGTCTATTCCAATTCTTTTGACGCACCCTGGCACCTGGACGACTTCCACAATATCACCGACAATCCTTTGATTAAGGCGGAACCTGCCAAGCCCTATTCGATTATAAAGCCGTTTGAATCTTTTTTTGACGGCGGGCGTCTCAAGCGGCCCTTGGCCTATTTTACGTTTGCGATCAACTGGTATTGGGGCCAGGACAATCCGTTCGGCTACCATCTGGTGAACATCTTAATTCACCTGCTGGCGGCCTTTTTTCTTTTTCGCACCATACAAGTTCTGTTCGAGACCCCCCGGCTGAGCGGCGCGTGGGAGCGATCGCGGATCCAGTTTATCAGCCTGTTGGCCGCCGTTTTGTGGGCGGTCAGTCCCATCCAGCTTCAATCTGTCACTTATATCGTGCAGCGCATGGCGTCGCTGTGCGGCCTGTTTTATATTTTGAGCATTTATTTTTATGTGAATGCCAGACTTGCGGGAATTCTGACAAAGAAAAGTATCCTGCTGTATGGCGGCTGTGGTCTGGGTTTTTTGGCTGCCCTTTTGACTAAAGAAAATGCAGCGATGCTGCCGGTCGCTCTTGTTCTCATCGAAGCCACTTTCTTCCAGGCGCTGGACCGCAAAAAGGTGCGCTGGACAATTTTAGGGATCACGTTTGCGATCGGGATCGCAGTGATTATCGGCGGGGTTTTTCTTTTTTACAAGGGAAATCTGCTGTCGTTTTTGAACTATGAAAGACGATATTTTACGCCGCTTGAGCGGCTTTTGACGCAACCCAGAATCGTGCTGTTTTATCTGACGCTGATTTTTTATCCAACCCCGAACCGCCTCTCTCTCGTTCACGACATCGAAATTTCCAGCTCGTTTTATCATCCCTGGACGACCCTGCCGAGTATCATTGTGGTGTTTGCACTTATCGGTTTTGCGGTTTACAAGCTTAGAAAGTGGCCGATCCTGTCATTTGCTGTTTTATTTTTCTTTTTCAATCATATCATTGAATCCAGTATCATTCCCCTTGAGCTTATTTTCGAGCATCGTAATTATTTGCCTGCCATGTTTCTTTTTTGGCCGGTGGCTGTTGGACTGGAGCATTTGCTGAGACAATACCGGGAAAGAAACCCCATCGTATTTCGGGCTGTGTTGGTTTTCATACCGCTTCTGATAGTGGGGTTGGGAACCGGCACTTACATCCGCAATGTCGTCTGGTCTTCTAGCAAGCTGCTGTGGGAGGATGCCCTTCGCAAAGCGCCCCAATCCGCCCGGCCTTATATCCATCTGGCCTGGGGCCACTACCAGCGTCGGGGTGATCAAAAGGTGGCCCTTATGCTCTACCATAAGGCGTTGAAAAAGCGACCCGACAGCCGCACTCAAATTGCAAAGATCTATAACAATATTGCCTACGTGCATTTTCTGAACAGCGACTGCGACCGTGCAATTGAAAACTGGCAAAAATCACATGAAGTGACTAAAAAGCACCAATTGCCGCACTTGCTGCTGGCCCTGGCGCTTACCCGATGCGGCCGGTATGAAGAGGCCTTGTCACATCTTGACGATCTTATCGAGAAGCGATCGGATGACAGAAAGGCGCTAAATGTGAAAGGTGTGATCCGATTAATCCAAAACCAGCCGCAGGAAGCCCTGGACTTATTTCGGCGCTGCCTCAAGCTGGCTCCGGCTGAAGCAGCTTACTATCTAAATGCCGGCGCGGGATTACATCTTCTGGGGGACTATCAAAGAGCCGAAGTGTTTCTGCTTCAGGCACTGCGCGATACCCAAAGAGATCGCATCGCACTGTTATGGAATGCCAAGAATTACCTTGCCATGGGCAAGCCTTCCATGGCAGATCCTCTGCTGGACGAATTGGTTGCGAAGTTGCCTTTTGATGTATTGAATACATGGCTGGAAATGGGCTTCAAGGTCCGGTTTTCCAACGACAAATTCATTTTTCCGGCAGCCGACGCAACCCTGGGGAATCTTCTGGCAGCAAAATATCGCCAGCGGTCGCAAGCGCTCGAGCAATGGTCCGATCCGCTACCGGGCGGGAACAAACTGGCCGACGGTTCCCGCACCAACCCTTGAGGTTTGCACCCAAACACCTGAATTTAGTCAGGCTGCCATAGATCGGACACGTTCGGTTCGCGTTAATGAAGAAATCGCCTAAAGATATAAAGCCTTTCGCTTACCCGGTCTATTTCGTCACCGTTGTAGCACTCATCATTTCGGGATTGTTGATTTCCGGTTATCTGTTTCGTTCTCATTATCTGAATTATACCGACATCACCTACCAGAGCTTTTGCGCCATTTCCACCTCGATCAACTGCGACACGGTTTCTCAATCGCTCTATTCGATCCTTTTCGGTGTGCCGGTTGCCGTCTGGGGTATCATCGGGTACACCTTTCTGCTGGGGCTGGTGATTCCGGGATGGCGCCGCAGCGCATTAGAGGCTCGAAACTGGGCCATTATTCTTTGGATGGCTCTGGCTTTTTCGATTGTGAGTATATGGTTTGCGGCCATCTCGACTTTCTTGATTCACAGCTATTGTATCATGTGTATCGGCATTTATCTGGTCAGCTTTTTTACCCTGTGGTTCAGCTGGCTGATCCACAGGCGCTTTGCAACCCGGGGCCTGCTCGCAGATACCGTGGGCGATCTGAATTTTCTGTGGCAGCGCAGGCGCCTGCTGACACCGCTGGTATCTGTTGCGTTGCTTGGGATGATTGCACTGATGGTTTTCATGCCGCCTTATTGGCACATGACATCAGCGCGACTCTCACAGAGTGTTCCGTCGGGCCTGACCGCAGAAGGCCATCCCTGGATCGGGGCAGTGCACCCCAAAATCGAAATCGAGATGTATTCGGATTACCAGTGCTTCCAATGCCGCAAGATCCATTTCTACCTGAGGCAGATTATCGCCCGGCATCCCGATACCATCCGGATCGTTCACCGTCATTTCCCCATGGACCATACGGTCAATCCTATCGTTAAAAAGCCATTTTATATCGGTTCCGGTAAGATGGCGCTGTTGGCCATGTTCGCGGCCTCAAAGGGTAAATTTTTTGAAATGAACGATCTGCTGTTTGATCTGGCCGCAAAACAAAAGCAAATCAATCTCAAATGGCTGGCTCAGAAAACCGGTCTGAAACCTGACGATTTGTTCCGTTCTTTAAACGATCCCCGCTTACGCCAAAAACTTGCAGGCGATATCCGCAAGGGCATTGAACTGCGACTGGTGGGAACGCCGGGTTTTGTCATCGACAATGAGGTATACATCGGCAAATTGCCGGCGAAGGTCCTAGAGAAATATTTCAACTAATTTCCCAGCATGTCCGGGAAATATGATATGATACCTTCAGTACAAAAGCGCACTGTGAATGCCGCTGTCCGAAAACTTTTCCTTGCAACAGACCCGGCGTTTCGACAAAAGCCGCGCTTCAAGGACGATCCCGTTTGACGAAAATAACGCTGAAAACACCCTGGTTTAAAGTCTCTATGGCCGGGCTTCTGGCGCTTCTGATCACATCGATTTTGGTGATGGCAGCCGTTCCACCGGTCAGCCGGGATGCGCTCACTCACCATCTGGCCGTACCGAAACTATATCTGAAGTCCGGCAATCTGTCCGAAATACCAACGCTTGTATTTTCCTACTATCCTATGAATCTTGATTTATTGTACCTCATTCCGCTTTATTTCGGCAACGATATCATCCCCAAGTACATCCACTTTGCTTTCGCGCTGCTGACCGCATGGCTGATATTTGTTTTCCTAAAAGACCGGACTGCAAAAACACATTATGGACTCCTGGGCGCTCTCTTGTTTCTTTCATTGCCGGTCATTCTCAAGCTATCGATTACGGTTTATGTTGATTTAGGGCTGGTCTTTTTTTCGACGGCCGCGTTGCTGTATGTCTTGAAATGGGCC
>JASFGM010000320.1:0-4672 GCA_050123755.1 Desulfobacterales bacterium | reverse complement strand
TCTGTAACTTAAAGTGGTTGAGTCACTCGAGAAAATTCATGAGGCACAATTATTAAATTATCTTAAGGCTACAGGATACAAAATAGGGCTTTTAGTAAATTTTACGCACCCAAAAGCGACAATAAAAAGGTTTATACTGTAACCCGTAGGGTTGACAGTTTTTGGCCGACCAGGGTCGGGCGGCCAAAAGGTTAGTGTGGGTCTGTGTGGGTCTGTGGCTAATTAAAAATATTCATATTTACTGTCGAACATGAAGGTACGCGCTAATACAATTTACAACAGCGTATACGCTCTGAGTCAGAGGGCGTTTGCCAGGCGGTTTATCTCCTGGATTCTGCCGTTTCGCGTCTGGATCATCGTGGCCGTGCATGCGGCGCTGTTCAGCCTGAGCTACGTGTTCGCTTTTGTCATGTTTTACTCCGGGGATGTGGATATCGGCGCCGGGGATCTGATGTGGCGGACCCTGCCGGCCCTGGTGGCCATCCGTCTGGCCGTGTTCTGGCATCACGACCTCTATCAGGGGCTGTGGCGCTACGTCAGTTTCGAGGATCTGGTGATCCTGGTGCGGGCGGCGATTATCAGCTCCTGTTTCTTTCTGATTGTCGGGTTCGTCTGGGATCCGCTGCGCATACCCGACAGCCTTTATCTGATGGACTGGATTCTGTGCGTGATGCTGTGCGGCGGCATCCGCTTTGTGGTGCGCAATTTTCGTGAAAACGTGATGCCGGCGATCCGGGGCCTGAATGTCGAAAATGTTCTGATCGTCGGCCCGGTCAAGGAAGTCTACCCCCTGGCCAAAAACCTGATCACCGATCCCTATTCGCATTTTAACCCGGTGGCCATCGTGGATCCGGAAAAGGACAGCCGCCTGGGCTCGACCCGCATCATCGACGTGCCGGTCTGGTCGCCGGGCCAGACCCTGCTGCGCCAGAACCGCCTGCGCAACCTGGTGGCGGTGATCCTGTGCTGGTCGGAGGCCTCTAAAAAGCAGGTGGACACCGTGGTGGAAGAACTTAAGCCCCTGCAGGTTCCCTTCAAGACCCTGCCCAATGTCGAAGACATCCTGTCCGACAGGGTGACCATCAGCGATATCCGCGATGTGGAAATCGAGGATCTGCTGGAGCGCCCGCCCATCCGCATAGAGATGGAGCGCATTCGCGGTCATCTGCAGGGCAAAAACGTGCTGGTCACCGGCGGGGGCGGATCGATCGGCTCCGAGCTGTGCCGGCAGGTGGCCGGATTCAACCCGGGCCTGCTGGTGGTGCTGGACCGCTCGGAGAGCAATCTCTACGATCTGGATATCGAGCTGCACAAGACCTTTAAGGATGTGCCCATCGAGGTTTCGCTTTCAACCATAAACGACTATGCCGGTTTGAAGGCCCTGATCGAGCGTCTGAAAATCGACACGGTTTTTCACGCCGCGGCTTACAAGCATGTTCCCATGATGGAGCTGGCGCCCATCGAAAGCGCTTACAACAACGTTGTGGGCACCTGTAACCTGGCGCGGGCCGCACTCGAGGCCCGGGTCGAGCGGTTTGTGATGGTCTCCACCGACAAGGCGGTCAACCCCACCAATGTAATGGGGGTGACCAAGCGCATCGCCGAAATGCTGGTGCAAAGCTACAATGCCGCCAATCACACCCGCTTTATGACGGTGCGCTTCGGCAACGTCCTGGGCAGCATCGGCAGTGTCTCACCGCTGTTTAAAACCCAGATCGCCGCCGGCGGCCCGGTGACGGTGACGCACCCGGAAATCGAGCGCTTTTTCATGACCATCCCCGAAGCGGTCCAGCTGGTCCTGCAGGCCGGCACCATGGGGGAGGGCGGTGAAATATTCGTGCTGGAGATGGGCCGGCCGGTCAAAATCCTGCATCTGGCCGAAAAGCTGATCACCCTGTCCGGCAAGCGGCCGCACACAGATATTGAAATCGAGTTTATCGGCCTGCGCCCGGGTGAAAAAATGTACGAAGAATTGTTTCACCGGGGCGAAAAACAGATCCCCACCAGCCACGAGCAGATCCGGGTGGCCCAGTCCCGGGCCCAGGAGATCGACTACATGAAATCGCAGGTCGAGGAAATCCGCAAGCTGGTGCTGCAACGGGATGTCGAGGCCCTGAAGGAGAAGTTCAAGGAGCTCGTGCCGGAGTATTGTTCTGTCAGTAATTCCTGCATAGAGGAAAAAAATGTGCAGGAATTGGTTAAATAGTTAAATAGTCAATTAGTCAAAAGGATTTAATCCATTTTAAACTATTCGACGAATCAACTATTTAACCATTTGACGAATTCTCAACGATTTAACCAATCAGGTACTTCCAGGCCGGAATGATGTTTATTTTTTTGCCGCCTTTTTCAATGACATCATCTTCTTGCAGCGTGACGATGGTGGATTTCTTCAGGCCGAGTTCCTCCATGGCCTGAAAGAGTGATGCAATCTCGCGTTTTTTCGTTAATGGGTCATTCAAAGAAAGGCAGGCCTGTACGAGGTGTTTGTTGCTTTGATCATCGAGCCAGACAAAGTCAATTTCCGTTCCTTTCTGCGTTCGATAATAGAACAGGTTTTCCGTCCGGCGCCGGATGTGCAGAAAAACGATGTTTTCAAGCAGGTGACCGGCATTCTGAGAGATACCCGGCGTAACCGAAGTGATCAGTGAATGGTCGATGCAATAAATCTTTTTAGCGTTGGCATTTTGGATGGCGGCCGACTGGCTGAAGATTTTAACGGTGAACAGAAAATAAGCATCCTCGAACCACTCGATACATTCAGAAACAAAACCCTTGCTGACGCGGTATCCCATTGATTTCAGGTAGGAGGTCATCCGGTTAATCGAGTAAAGCGAACCAACTGTGCTGGTCAACCGGTGGCCTGCCTGGATTACCGCCCGGGGATGGATGGCGTTAAATCTTTCGATGACGTCACGGTGTAAAATGGTTTTATAATATTCCTGATGAATTTTGAGGCGCAGCCCGTCCGAAACATCCTTTACTTCCGGAAAGCCTCCTTTTTCAAAGTATTCATCGAAACATTTTTTTAACAGCAAACGATTTTTTGACGTCAGCTTTTCGTAATCCGCTTCCCTGTAATCCGCATATTCTTTGAATGAGAAAGGAAACAATTCCCAGGAGACGGATCGCCCCCGCATTTGAGTGGCCAATTCCCGGGAAAGCATTTTGGCGGAAGAACCCGAAATGAAGACTTCGCATTTTTCCGTGCGCAGGATCCGGTCGATAAACGGCTCCCAGTTTTCAGCCTCCTGGATCTCATCGAAAAAACAATAAACGCGTTCTGCACCCTTCTTTTCCGGAAAAATCGAGAAAAAGGCCTCGGAGATTAGGGACAGTTTGCCGTGTTTGACGTCCATCAGGCGGTCATCAAAAAAGTTGATATACAAAATATTTTCATTTTTAACGCCATTGCGTCTGAGATCTTCGATGATCTGATACAGCAGCGTCGTTTTTCCACAACGCCTGACGCCGATGCATACAAAAGCTTTGCCTTTTGCCGGCTCGTATTTCAAATGCCGTTTTATGCCTGTATCCAGGGTCTCGTTTTGAAAATCGAGAATCAGTTCTTTCAAAAGATCGAGCATGAATATAACCTCTTTTGTGGTAATGTTTTTTACCGGATTTTTATAAAATCGGTAACTTTTTTTACCAGTTTTGGGTGTATTTGTCAAATTAATTTACCGCTTTTTGGTCTGAAAGCAGGAACGCAGTTTGGGTTTAGTCAAATCGTTGAAGGATATCTTCCTCCTTAGACCATTAAATGAATATATGCGGCTATGATTTTGCGAATTTACTAAATATCCGCAGAGATCACAGAGAACTCAAAAAGTTAATTAACCGCAGATATACGCAGACATTATCTTTTCCTTGCTCGACCAGTCTTCGCTCTGGCGAGCTTCGCCGCGGCCGGCCTGGGCGAGGAAAAACTGCATGCCCTCCGGGCAAACAGCTTTATTTTTTTATCAAGTTAGCAGCTAACATATTCACAAATACCCACCAAATTTTAAGTTAGGAGTTTTTTTATCGCGAAGCGATTGACAGTATTTCCTCTGCCAGTCGGCAGAGGAAATGTCTGCGGTAGTCTGCGTGTATCTGCGGTTAAATAAAATCGCGCATGTCGTGGCTAATAAATAAAAAAAGAGGATAATAAAAATTAAGTCAATTAGTCAAAAAAGGATCTCATCCACTGACTATTTAACGAATCGACGAATTAACTATTTAACGAAAAATCTCACACAGGGGAGATATACCAGTGATGATTAAAAGAATACTCTTACTACTCTGCATACTAATGATGACGGCGGCTATCGCCGCCTGCGGCAGCCCGGAGGAGAAGAAGATGAAGTTTTTCAGCCGGGGCCAGGCGCTTTATGAGGAGGGGGACTTTATCAAAGCGCGCCTGGAGTTTAAGAACGCCCTGCAGATCGATCCCAAGTTTGCCCGGGGGTATTACATGCTGGGGCTGACGGAGCAGAAAGCCGGAAATTTTAAAAATGCCTATGCCAGCTTCAATAAGACCGTGGCGCTCGATCCGGGCCTGATCGATGCCCAGCTGCAGCTGGGCCGGATGCTGCTTTTAGCCGGTGCGGCCGACAAAGCCATGCAAAAGATTGAAATTGTCCTGGCCGCGGAGCCGGATAATTCAGAGGCGCTCGTTTTAAAAGGATCG
>JASFGM010000319.1:0-4679 GCA_050123755.1 Desulfobacterales bacterium | reverse complement strand
CCCGGCACTTATCGGCCTGTTAGCTTCGGCCGGTCTCGATCGCGCCCCGGTCAATAAGGCTCCCAAAGTTGCCGTCATTGCCAGCGGTGATGAGGTTGTCGCTCCCGGGAAACCACTGCCGGAAGGAAAGCTGTATGCCAGCAATATGATCGAAATTTGTTCCTGGCTTTCCTTTTACGGCCTTTCGTATTTCACGGTGATTGTCGGCGACAGCAAGCCGGAAATTCAATACGCCATCACGTCGCAGCTTTCAGAGACAGATGCATTTATCACCAGCGGCGGGGCCTGGGGCAGTGAACACGATCTGATTTTAGATGTGGTCGAAGATCTGAGCTGGCAGGGTGTTTATCGCCGCGTAAGAATGGCTCCCGGAAAACCGGTTGGATTCGGGCTTTTAGAAAAAAAGCCGTTTTTTATTTTACCCGGCGGACCGCCATCCAATGAAATGGCCTTTTTGCAGTTGGCGCTTCCCGCGATGATGAAAATGAAAGGGGAAACCCCGTTTTCATTTCCGATGGTCCAGGCGCAACTATCGGAAACCGTTGCCGGACATAAAGACTGGACTCAATTTATTCACGCCCGCCTTGAAAAAGGCAAAAATCAGCTCATCGTTAAGCCCGCCAAACTCAACAGCAGGCTCATATCCATGGCCCGCAAGGATGCCTTGATTATAATTCCCGAAGGCCGGGAAGAATGGAACGCCGGGGAAACGATTGAAATCCAGTTATTAAATCCGGAATTTCCCCGATTAAACTTCGACATCAACACATCCGAATAATGCAATCGAGATCATATTCGGTGAACAATGAAAGAAAAAAACGGTGAACATCCTCTTGGAGACGCCGGACAACTGATCCTGTTCGGCGTGTTTTTGGTCATCTGGATCCTGGATTCATTTGGGCTGCACCAATCCACTTTTTTGTCGAAATACATTCCCCTGGTTATCCGTTTAATCATCCTGGGTGTCGCCGTAGGCACCGCCCTTTATCTTTTTAAGTCGGGTCATGTGGTCGTCACCCCTGACCAGCGCTCTACCAAGGTTGTGTCATCTGGAGCCTTCCGATATGTGAGACACCCTTTATATTTGGGAAGTATCTTTATTTACCTTGGTTTGACCGTTTCAACGGCTTCGCTATTCTGCCTCGGGCTGCTGGTCGTCGCCATCCTGTTCTACAATTATATCGCCGGATATGAGGAAAAACTGCTGGAAATAAAATGGGGAAAGGCCTATATTGCGTATAAAGAAAACACGGGCAAGTGGATGCCGCGTTTCGTAAAGAGAAGGTAGCTAAGCAAAAAAATTCTTCTTGAAAATCTGACAGAAAACGTCAATTAAGGCTTAAAAACAATGATTCTGAACGACAGACTATTCAACTTGCTTAGAGATAAAGCCGCAAAAACCCGTGTGGATTTGCTGTGTCTGGGTCTGGGTTACACTGCGGTTGCGACGACCGACGGCGGTATCGGAATTGCCTATACCTATTTTGAAGATAAAAAATCCTGCATGCTGCTAAATGAAGCCATCGATTATGAAGGTCGACCGGCAATTGCGCTGCTGGAAAAAATAAAAAGTGAAAGCGCTATTGAAAGAAGCATGGCGCTTGCTCTCGTTAACGCGCTAAACTATCAACATGCGCTGCAGTTGCCGGAAGATGAAAAAAACGAAATCTTATTCGAAAAGTTTAAAATCACAAAGGGAACAAAAGTTGCGATGGTTGGCTACTTTGGCCCATTGATCAAGCGTTTTGAGCAAAGAGAAGCTGTTCTGGATATACTGGATCAATCTCGTGGGCTAGGCCGCAAAGAGGATTTTTATAAAAACCTGAAAAATTGGGCCGACGTGCTGTTTCTGACATCGACCTCAATTTTGAACAACAGCACTGAAGATATACTCGCACACGTTCATGCTAAAGTAAAAACCTTAATGCTGGGCCCCAGCACACCGATGGTTGCAGCGGCCTTTGATCACCTCCCTGTGCACATGCTTGCCGGCACGGTCCCGCTTGACAGAGAAAACATCATTAAAGCAGTTCGCCACGGCATGGGAACCCCGGTCCTTCACAGATTCAGCCGCAAGTCATATCTATATCTATCCTAACCAAGATTTCCCTAATCCACTGGCAGATTGCCGAAAAACTGCCTTAATCGGCTCGAAAAAATTTTATCGCTTGGGTTAGTATTGACATTTTAAGGCTTCGCTACTAAAGCTGGTTGCCATGCAAAAGTTTAACCAACGGAATGTTTAAGAACGTCTGCAACAGCTAAGGAGCGATCATGTATCTTCCCAAAATTTACGAAAAGTTTTCATCGAAATTTCCGGAAGTATTGAAAGATTATCAACAGTTAGGCAAAACCTGCCGGGAGTCCGGGCCGCTCGAGAAAAAATATCAGGATCTCGCCAATCTGGGTATTGCCATCGGCGCCAATTCCCGCGGATCCGTCATGTCTCAAACCCGCAAAGCACTCGAATCCGGCGCCAGCCAGGAAGAAATCGCCCATGTCGTTTTATTATCATTGACAACCATCGGTTTTCCGAACATGATTGCGGCCATGGGCTGGGTCAATGAGGTTTTAGAAGGCGCTTGATCGCTAAAAATGCACAGATTTTGGGTATCCTCAGCAATTTTGATTTCGGTCAAAGACGCAACCTCATTTTGTAATTATATAGTGGTTGTCAAAAAAACGTTTCGGTATTGAAACGTTTTTTTCTACAACCGTACATTCTTTTATGCCGCACTTCCGTATTTCGGAACATTATTATGAAAAGCGGTATAAAATATGCTGGAGATATTTGAATTTCTGCATTTTTTTTGTCGTCTGTTATGTTAATTTTAACATATGCCACCTTGTGGCCCAAGTATTCAGGTGTCAGGTTTCAGTGTTCAGGATTCGACCCGGAGGAGTTTCAGCCCGATTAAATCTGACACCTGACACCCGACAACTGCTTGTCCGCCGGAGCCTTTGGGGCGAAGGCGGGAAACCTGTTAGAGAAAGGACAACAGCGAACATGGATGCTTTTGAAGTGCTGCTGAAAAGTTCGGCCGACGCCCACGGGCACATTTGCCCCGGGCAGGTGGTGGGCGTCCGCATGGCCATGCTGGGCTGCCGGCTGATCGGCCTTGATGAACCCAGGCGCCACGATCAGATTAAAAAATTGATCATCTATGTCGAAATGGACCGCTGCACCGCCGATGCAGTGGCGCATGTGACCGGTGTCAAACTGGGGCGGCGCTCACTGAAGTTTATGGACTACGGCATTATGGCGGCCACTTTTGTAAACATGGAAACCGGAAAGGCTTATCGCGTGATCTCCACCGAAGACGCGCGCAGCCTGGCGGGTGCCTATGCACCGGAAATTGCCGAAAAATACCCCCAACAGCTGGAAGCATACAAACGCATGCCCGACAGCGTGCTTTTTCGGGTACAGCAGGTCAAGGTGAAGATAAACGAATGCGACCTGCCCGGACCCACCCGCTACAAAACCGGTTGCAGCCGCTGCGGACAGGTGGTGCGCGATCAAAGGGAAGTGATAAAAAAAGGGGAGGTCCTCTGCAGGCCCTGCACCGCGGACACCTACTTTTCGGATGTAAAAGAGGTGACCTGGCCGGATATGAACTGGAAGCCGCAAATCGGCCCCACGCAAACCCGCGTCGCTGAACACAATCAGCCTTTAACAAAGAAGGCAAGTCCCGCATCAGCGGGGCCATGCGAGCAAGGCGAGACGGGCGTGGGCCACAAAGAAGCTAAGATAAGTGAAACGAATTGTTATTAATACAGCTAATCGACCCGGAAAGGTCGGCGCAGTGGTTAAACTTTTCGCGCCCTGTACCATGCGCCTTGCACCCTGTACCTGGATTATAAAGGAGTTTTCGCATGTTGAAAAAAATTGAGCTCACAGATGCCGTCGGTACTCAATTAGCACACGATGTGACCGAGATTCGTCCCGGAGAATTCAAAGGCGCCGCCTTCCACAAAGGACACACCGTCTGCAACGAAGATCTGTGCCGCCTTCAGAAAATGGGGAAAAATCACCTCTATATCATCGACCTTGAAGATGACGAAATTCATGAAGACCAGGCAGCCTCCATTTTAGCCGATGCGCTGGCCGGCGACGGCATTGTCTGGAAAGACGAACCGCGGGAGGGTAAAATCAAGCTGCTCGCCGAAAAAGACGGGCTGTTTGCCGTTAACACCGCTTCTTTGGCTGCCTTTAACATGGTCGATGAGGTCATGTGTGCCACCCTCCATAATCACACCCTTGTCGAAAAAGGAGAATTGGTCGCCGCCACCCGTGCCATACCGCTGACAATGAAGCGCGCACCCATCGAACGGGCCGCAGCCATTGCCCGTCAGAATGGCGCGGTGCTGGCCGTCAAATCCATCCGAAAAGCAAAAGTGGGCCTGGTGATTACGGGCAACGAAGTCTACCACGGTCTGATCGAAGACCGTTTTGCGCCGATCCTGACCGAAAAGGTTAAGGCTCTGGGTTCGCAAGTAGCCGGCGTGGCCTTTGCGCCGGATGACGCCGAACGAATCTGCACGGCCATCCGTTCCCATCTGGACCAGGGCTGTGATTTGCTGATGCTCAGCGGCGGCATGAGTGTGGACCCCGACGATGTCACCCGCCAGGGAATTCGCACTGCCGGTGCCGACGAAATGCACTACGGGGCCTCGGTGCT
>JASFGM010000318.1:0-4681 GCA_050123755.1 Desulfobacterales bacterium | reverse complement strand
CTTCAAGTCAGAATGCTCCCCGGTGGTAACTTATATCCGCGAAGAAAATCCGCAACACCCAGTCGCTTTCCGGAAGGGCCCTGAATCTCTAAGATGGATAATGCACCCTTGCCCGTGGCCACGCGCAACTCATCTGGAAAAGCCTCTAGAATTGTACCGGCGGCTTCTGTTACGTTTTCCGGAATCGGTGCCGCTTTAAATATTTTCAGCCGGGTTTTATGATGAAAAGTAAAGGCACCCGGCCAGGGCGTCATGCCCCGGATAAACGGTTCCAGTTCTTCAGCGGGTTTTTGCCAGTTGATATGGCCGTCCCGCTTTTTCAACAAAGGCGCATAAGTGGCCCTGCTGTGATCCTGTGCGATGGGTTTCAACTTATGGGCGGCATAATCCTCTAAGGTTTTGATAAGAAGGTCGGCCCCGGTATTTGCCAACCGATCATGCAGGCTGGCGGCGGTATCTTCGGGCAAGATCGGCTCCTTTTTTGTAAGCAGCACGTTTCCGGTGTCCATGCCCTTATCCATAAACATGGTGGTGACACCGGTTTGCGAATCTCCATTAATGATGGCCCACTGGATGGGGGCCGGTCCGCGGTATTCGGGCAGCAATGAGGCGTGGATGTTAATGGCCCCGAATTTAGGCAATTGAAGAATTTTTTCCGAAAGAATGTGACCGAAAGCGATGACGACCAGAAAATCGGGCTGAATGCGTTTGATCTGATCCCTAAATTCCTTACTTTTAAGCGTTGATGGCTGCAGGACTTCCAGATTTAATTCCAATGCTTTTACCTTAACCGGAGGCGCAACCAGTTTGCGACCGCGTCCTTTGGGTCGGTCAGGCTGGGTGACAACCAGCGCAACGTCATACCCTTCTTGGGAAAGCAAATGGAGGGATGGCACGGCAAAATCGGGCGTGCCCATAAAGATAATGGTAAACTTGTCTTTCACTTCGACCGCAATTTCTTTTTGATCCGGCGGGTATAGAGTTGCCTTTTTAAAGCGCTGATGTGGTCAATAAACAATTTGCCGTTTAAATGATCGATTTCATGCTGCAGGACAATGGCCAGCATACCTTCAGCTTCCAATTTCACAGGCCGGCCCTCACGGTCAACGCCTGCGACGATAATCGATCCGGAACGCTTCACATCCGCACGGAATTCGGGGACGCTCAGGCAACCTTCATTTTCAGAAAGTATTTCGCCTTGCTGATCAACGATGCGGGGATTGATGAGAACCTGCAACGAACGGCTTTGCTCCGAGGGGGAAACATCATAGATGAGCACGCTTTTATTCCAGCCGATCTGGATCGCTGCCAGTCCGACGCCGGGCGCGTCGTACATGGTGGCGGCCATTTGATCGATCATTTCTTGAACCTCACCGTCGATATTCTCCAGCTCATTGGTAGGCTGGCGCAATATATTATTCGGATATGTCAGGATTTTAAGTTTTGACATGAATAGATTATCGCATATTAGCGAAATATTTTCCAACTTGTTTGTGGTTCTCTGTGGATTTTCTCTCATACGAAACCTGCCAGATGTTTACACTGGTGATGATGGCTGAAACAAAACCGACAATTATGACCGGAAACACTTGAACGGCATGATTGGCCAGCGTAAACCCTGCAGCAGCATTTGCCGAGATCCCAAACAAAGACATTGCAAAAACACCGCCGGCCTCCCACAACCCCCAGAATCCGGGAACCGAGGGCAGGGCAATGAATAAGCAGATAATGACCATGACGGCATACATTTGAGTGTATGACAGGTTAATCCCGGGGCAGCCGAGTCTGAACGCATACCACGATAAGGCCGCGGTCATCCAGACGATCAAAGAATAGAGCCCGCATATGACTATTCTTTTGGGGTGTTTTATCAGCGTAAACCCTAAAGCGATATTGTCAACAAATCGAATTAACGGTCCGCATACTTTGGCGTTGATTTTTGCTTTGGTTGATTCATCGGCAAAGAAGACCAGTGCGGGAATAACTAGAATGACCCGATGGATTCTCCAGCGCACCCTGGAGATGCTGACCATAATGATTGCGGCGATTAGCAGGACGCCCACAATAATAATTCTGTTAAAGAGAACTTCCAGCGCAGATCGATTCAGATGAAAATCTCCAAATGTGATTTCTACCTGAGGGTTTATCTCAATGACGGCAAAGGTGATCACCGCAAAGATGATTAAAGCGGCAACGTCAAATATTCTTTCGGCAGCCACAGTGGCGATGCCGGTTGCGAACGGTATCTTTTGCTTTTTTTGCAGAATTATAGGCCGCGCAAGTTCACCGACACGCCCCGGAAGAATACAGTTGATCATAAAACCGATCATCAACGGATGAAATGCCTGCCAGATGCCAATTTGGTGACTTGATGCCAGAATAAACCGCCAGCGAACCGCCCGAATAAAAAAACTGACGCAGACCAGCAGTACTGCCGGAAACAGCCATAGATAGTTAATGGACCGGAGATAGTTCAAGAGAACATAAAGCGGAACATTGCGGAAGGCAAAATAAAGAGCAGCCACCGATAAGATAACGCCAGCCACCAGAGAAATAATAAAATGATTTTTCATATGAGAGACGAGAGCCAAATGCGACGCTCAAGAATCGTTTCGAATCGGTATTCTATGTGTCGTACGCAGCAAGAATATTATGGGCAGTTTCAATGTCTTGATTGATCTGAGCGGTTAACTCAGCGATGTTGGCAAATTTCTTTTCATCCCTGATGCGCTCAATAAAATTGACACGAATCTTTTCTCCATAGATATCAGTGCTAAAGTTTAACAGATGGACTTCGACGGTAAGTTCATTATCATCGAAGGTGGGGCTGTACCCGATATTGGCCACCCCTTTATAAAGTCGGTTATGGTAGTCAACTGTTACGGCGTAAATTCCGGTTTTGGGACAAAGCTCGTCCTGCAGGTTGATGTTGGCTGTAGGAATACCAAGAAGTTTTCCGCCACGGTCACGGCCTTTCACGACCAACCCTCTAATTTGATAATGCCGGCCCAGCATTTTGCAAGCCGGCTCGACCTCACCCGCCATAACGAGTTCTCTGATTCTGGTGCTGCTGATACGATCGGAAAAATTTTGTCCTGATTTTATCCAATCGGCTACGACGACCTCATAACCCAGCTGAAATGCATATGACTTTAATACTTTCAGATTGCCTTCACGATTTTTACCAAACGTATAATCTTCGCCGACAATAATGGCTTGCATGCCGATCTTTGCGACCAACAGATCTTTAATGAACGCCTCGGCCGACAGCGATGCAAATTCCCGGGTAAATGGAATACAAATGAGCACATCGATGCCGGCTCGTTTGATAAGCTCCGCTTTCTGTTCATAAAGGGTAATGAGGGGCGGGTGGTGGTTTTTCTTTAACACACGCATGGGGTGGGGCTCAAATGTCATCGCGATGGATGTCCCATCGATGGCATCGGCTTTTTCAATAACTTCATGAAACAGCGCCTGATGGCCGATATGAACTCCATCGAAATTGCCGATGGTGATGGCCGCCGCTTTAAATGGTTCGGTTATCTTTTCCAGTTGATTAAAAATTTTCATAATAAGCTTTAATCCAATATGCGTACCCTAATTGAGCGAAAGTCGCGGTTGCCCAGCTTTAAGGCGTCCAAGTGTGAAGCTGTGGTCGTCTACCGCGAACCCTTGGCAATCCGCCGTCACTCCGTCAGCTATGGCGGGACAGGCGCAGAAGATGGGGTGACATCGGCTTTCCCGGCCTGTTGGGTCGTAGGTGAAAGCGAAGCCCAAAGGGTAAACAAAATGAAAAAATTTTCTTAAAACGATATCGATTTTAAAATTTTACCTCTGTTTTTCATTTTATTTACGATCAATTAGGGTATGACCTTGACATGCATAGTAAAAAAAGATATTTAAAGCAACCCTTGAGAGTCTTTTGGATATACAAGGGTTATGGTGCGTGCCGAAGTGGCGGAACTGGTAGACGCGCTAGGTTCAGGGTCTAGTGGGGGTTTCCCCGTGCGAGTTCGAGTCTCGCCTTCGGCACCACAATTATCAAGCATTTATCACAATTCCCTTCATAAATCGCCTAAAATACTGAATCTAACAGAGTATATTCTCAAAAAAGCAAAAGAATATAGCCTTCACGGAGAGGTCGTTCTATTTTTGTTTAATTTTTTTCCCGCTTGGCTAACGTTTTGGCTAACACTTTCTAAAAATTCTTCGGTCCGGTCAATTGCGTCTGACAAATCAGACTCGTCCACATGGTCGTACCTGAAATCCATATCACCGCTAATACTATGGCCAAATATAACCGCTCTTACGTTTTTGTCCACCCCGGCCTTGCGCATTAGTGTTTTAGCAGTATGCCTTAAATCGTGGAACGTAAAACCGTCTTTCACTTTCCGGGCATAAGGTATGCCGGCATCCTCACAACCCCGTTTCAAACCTTCTCTGATATGCCTGAACGGCTTTCCCCTGAAAAGAAAAACATAATCATTATGTAGGCCTATGGGTAGCTTTCCTAAAATATTTTTAAGGGTCTTTGATATCGGCACCTTTGTGGATAAACTTTCTTTGGTGTCAGAAGATTCAAGGCGGATCATGCGGCCTTTCAAATCAACCTTATCCCATGTCAGGCTTAAAATTTCACCGCGCCGCATCCTGGTCCAGAAAGCCGTCGCCACAATAGGGG
>JASFGM010000317.1:0-4704 GCA_050123755.1 Desulfobacterales bacterium | reverse complement strand
GCCAACGGCCATGTCAACGACATTCCCCCTCATTGCAAATTCTTTGAATTCTTTAAACATCGTCTTCCTCCTTTCCATTCAGCTGGAGATCTTTTTCAATTATAATTTTTGCTTGCCTGTGGTCAAGGTTTTTTAAAGATTAAAAAATTGAGCGCTGAGAAGATCAGCATCCACAGCCGCAATCACAACCATGACCATGTGATGCCATATCGGCCAATGCGCTGACGACTTCCCGGTTATCCGGCTGTTCAATCTTGAGAATTTGAATATTCAGATAGAGAAGATTATGCTTCTCGAAAAGACGCATGACGGGCAGATGCAGATGTTCAAACATCCGATCCGTTTCCTCTCTTTTTAACGGCATTGAAATCTGTTCGCCTGCGGTTTTATTTGCCAATTGGTATTCAAAGGGACACATGCCGCTGGACCCTATACCGAAAATGAATTCAAACTCGCAGGAGGGCAGATTGAGATTCATATCGTCGGCCTTTGTCCCGGCTTCCAGACGAAGGGTTACCTTGGTTAGATTTTCTACTTTGTTCATTTTCATTAGTTCCAAGCCGAATATCGGTTCAAGACCCATGTCTCAACAATACAGGTTTCAGGTTTCAGGTGTCAGCAGGCAGATTTAGGAATTCCTCAATCATTGGCCCACCGGGCCAAAGACTGACACCTGAACACTGACACCTGACAGCCTATAATGTGATCCTTATGCTTATTAGCCAATGTGGACGCTGAGCCACGGTTGGCTTGTGAGAAACTCTATTCCAGGTGTTTGGGTGGCTTGCCAATTTTATCCCCCAGCGCTCTTTCGCGGTTTTTAACGATCTGGTCTGAGATTTCAACGATGGCATTTTTGATCCACATGGATGTTTGTGATCCTTCGTTATAATTGGCTTCGCCGAATGAGTGGACGCGTTTTTGCTTCTGCAGATTATTGACCTGGGAAAATTCTTCTTTGGATCCGGGTTGATAAACGGCAAACGTTCTTCCGCCAAAGCGGTTTATTAACGAGAAAACCGGGATATCGCTGGGGCCGTCGGCAATGTAAATCATGTTTTGAAACGGTACGCGGCGATCTTCATCCGGGATCATGGCGTTAACATCAATATCGGGGAATTTATTGCTTCCCTTGTTGATTTCAAATATTGCTCTGGTCTTGGTTGTATTGTCAAGGGCATATGCAATTTGGGAGATGATTTTTGGATCCTGCAACTTTCTTTTGACACCGGCATTCAGATAACCGGGCGGGGGCGCATTTTCCACAAATTCACATCCCCAGACACCATCAACAAAGGGCGCGATCTTGCTGCCCAAAATCATTTGTCTTAAACCGGTTGAGACAACGTAGTGTTCCAGCTCGATGTCATGCTGTCGGTATTCCGACTCCAACGTAACGCAATGCTTTAATTTATTAAAAAATTCCGGCAAACCGTCGTAAAGCCTTATTTTAGCGCCCAGTTCCTTTAGTCTGGTATTGTTTAGTCCTTTGAATTTACCCTGTTTGGTATAGGTCAAAAGGTGATTCAAGTACAGCGTGTCAGTTGAAATGAGATCGAGGCCGTCCTTTCTGTAATAGATGGGTAATTTATCAACTTCTTTCCAGAATTTTTTAGGATCGACTTTAAATAATTCAAAAATAGGTGCCTGCATGTAGCCGGGGCTCAATGTTTTGTCGAAGTCCCAGATGCAGGCGATAATGTTCTGGAGAAAAAGCGGCTGGTTCATCACGGATTCCTTGAAAACAGAATTTATCGCTTCGTTACTTAGTATAAATTGTGTTCCGGATCAAATTATAATTTAACAACGATAGACAATAATTAAGGTTTCAGGTTTCAGTCTTCAGTCCACTGTTATCTGTTCTCCGTCATCTGTTTGCTGACACCTGAACACTGACACCTGACACCTATATTCCTGACAGTGAAAGATGATTGCAGATTATACAATTATTGGTATATACTAACTTTAAATCCCATCTAAATTATTTACTGAGAGAAAGGTGAATTTATGGTTGAAAAAGTTGTGATCATGGGGGCGGCCGGTCGAGATTTTCATAATTTCAACGTATATTTCAAAGATAATAAGCGCTATAATGTCATCGCTTTTACTGCTGCACAGATTCCGGATATTGCCGGTCGTTTGTATCCTGCGGAGCTATCCGGAAACCTCTACCCCGAGGGCATTCCTATCCACCCCGAAGGTCAGCTGGCCGGGTTAATTCGAAAACATGAAGTCGATCTTGTCGCGTTTTCTTACAGCGATGTTCCCCATGTGGAAGTGATGCACAAAGCATCATTGGCCATGGCCGAAGGTGCCGATTTTATCCTCATTGGTGCCCCCTATACCATGCTCAAATCCAAAAAGCAGGTTGTGGCGGTTTGCGCAGTGCGCACCGGGTGCGGCAAATCCCAAACGACCCGTCGCGTTTGTGAAATCGTCAAAGGGCTGGGGAAAAAGGCGGTTGTGGTGCGTCATCCCATGCCTTACGGGGATTTGAGAAATCAAATCATTCAGCGCTATTCAACGTATGAAGACTTTGAGAAGCATCAGTGTACGATTGAAGAACGAGAAGAGTACGAGCCGCTGGTCGAGCAGGGCATTGTTGTGTATGCCGGCATCGATTACGGACAAATTTTGAGGGCAGCCGAAAAAGAGGCGGATGTCGTCATCTGGGACGGTGGCAACAACGATACTCCCTTTTATAAACCGGATTTGCATATTGTCCTGTTCGATCCGCACCGGGCAGGCCACGAATTGCTTTATTTTCCAGGCGAAACCAACATGATTATGGCAGATATCGCTGTTATCAATAAGGTGGATTCCGCTCCGGCTCAAAAGGTGTGGCAGGTAAGAAAAAATATCGAAAAATATGCACCCGAAGCGAAAATCGTCCTGGCGGAATCGTCTCTGGTGGTTAAAAATCCGGAAATGATTCAGGGTAAACGGGTCTTGGTAATTGAAGACGGACCCACCCTGACGCACGGCGAAATGCCTTTTGGCGCCGGGGTTGTTGCTGCCGAAACGTTCAAGGCTGCAGAAATCATTGACCCGCGTCCTTTTGCGCATGGTTCTCTGAAAGAAACCTACAGCGTTTATCCGCATATTGGCAACGTCATACCGGCCATGGGGTATACAGCGGATCAAATCAGCGATCTGGAAAAAACGATCGATAAAGCCGATTGCGATCTGGTCGTGTTTGCCACCCCGATCCATCTGCCACTGGTGCTGAAAATTAAAAAACCGACGCTGCGTGTGCGCTATGAATACCAGGACCACGGCAGCCCGACACTAGCGGAGCTTATATCTGCACGTCTGAAATGATCTATTTTAATTAAGGTTTCGGGTGTCAGTGTTCAGGTGTCAGACATTGGACCGCTGGCCCCTCGCTGCTGGCGACAGTTTTCTTACAGCCACTTTTGGCTGCCCTACTTCGGAATGAACCGCAGAACAAGGAACCGCAGAATATCGAAGTTGAGTATTTTGTAAACTTATTCAAAATACTTCTGCGGTTCGATATTCGATATTTTAAAATCAAAAAGGTGATACATTTGAATTTAAGCACCCTACACCCGCAATCCGTAACCTGACACCTGAAACCCTGGATTTACCCCTTTTAGCTTCTGAGGCTAAAATTTTTTAGAAAGGCAGGAAGAAGTAACATGCGAGAGACCCAGAAGCCGACTCTGTTGGTAGCCTTGGGTGGTAATGCCCTCATTCGCAAGGGGGAAGAAGGCACCGTGCCTCAGCAATTTAAAAACCTGGCCGTGCCGGTTCGTCAAATCGCTAAGCTTTCCCAGGATTATAGAATTATCATCACCCATGGCAACGGCCCCCAGGTGGGCAATCTTTTATTACAGCAGGAAAGCTGCCGGGAAGTACCCAAATTACCGCTTGAAATCTTAGTTGCACAGACCCAGGGACAAATCGGCTACATGATTGAATCTACCCTGGACAGCGAACTGATGGACCTGGGTATCCACGTCAAGCCGTTGATCAGCCTGATCACTTACGTGGTGGTCGACGAAAAGGATCCCGCCTTTTCAAACCCGTCCAAACCGATCGGACCGGCGTATAAAAGCAAAAAGGAGGCGCCGTCGGGTTATCCGGTAATCAAAACCGCTAAAGGCTTCCGGCGCGTGGTTGTGTCACCGAAACCGGTGACGATCATTGAAAAACGCGAAATTAAAAAACTGATTAATACTGATTTTATTGTGATCTGTTGCGGCGGCGGCGGCATACCGGTGGTGCGGGAGGGCAGGGCCTTTCAGGGGGTTGATGCCGTAATCGATAAAGACCTGGCCAGCGCCAAACTGGCTGAAGAAGTGGGTGTTGATATCTTCTTGATTGCGACAGACGTGACCGGTGTCGCACTGAATTACGGCAGGCCCCATGAAAAATTTTTACGCAAGATCGATATCAAAGCGGCAGAGCGATATATTGCAGAAGGCCATTTCCCTGCCGGTACCATGGCGCCGAAGGTAGAAGCCGCCATTCAGTTTATCCGCAACAAGGGTAAAAGAGCGGTGATTACATCGATCGAAGAGATAGAGTCGGCCATAAAAGAAGAAGCGGGCACAGAAATAGGGGCTTAAGGCTTAACGAGAAGTGGTTTCAAAACCCCATCTGAGGCCCAATGGCTGCGTTGCCCCGCAAGCGGGATTCGCATCTGGTTTTATGGAATAGGGTGCAGCACAGGCCTCCGCT
>JASFGM010000316.1:0-4713 GCA_050123755.1 Desulfobacterales bacterium | reverse complement strand
GCGCTAAAAAAGGGCCGCCCGCCTGAATGCGAACTACCCAAGGGTGCGGATAAATATTCCCTTTAAAGTTACAATTGTTTAGATAATCGGACCGGCAACCTTTTTTAATTCAACGCCGTCAACGACCATAAGCCATTCATTTCCTTCCATATAGGGAGGATGTTGCACCTTAAAGGTTGTGGTAATAAAGAGTGCACCGACGACAAAGTCATCACCGTCGAAGCTTTTTACCGGACCGGTTACTGTTTTTGTATTATTGCCGTTTACACGTCTGTAATTGACACCCCCATCGTCGGTTATCGTTAAATGAAAGCCGACACCTTCCCAGGTTCCCACATAAGTTCTTTTTTCCTCAGGAATCGGGATTGAGTTACAGCCGCTAAGTAAGCAGATGAACCCCACAACGATAAACAATATAGTGAATCGGTACAGATAGTTACACATCACAACCCCCCCACAGGCTTCAAAGAAATGATCGAGAAATTGGCTACACGTATTTGTGTTTACAAAAAAAAGAACGCGAAATTCGCACCGGCACAAAATTTGCCTGGGATGAAATGCGCTACGCCTGGTACTCCCAATATCTATATCCGCCTTTTTTAAATAAACTTTAGCTTTTTTTTAAGCAGAAAAGCGATGGGCCTGGTAAACATTGCGAAATCTGGATTGACTTTTTTCAAATTGCGACTACCTTTCTAATAAAACTGTGATTCTTAGAGGTGTGCATGGACATTGTGACCCGCGCTGCTGACTTGATGAAAAAAGAAACAACTTTTTGTCTGGCGACCATTGTCGTTTCAGCCCGCCCCGAGGTCCAGCCCGGCCGCAAAGCCATCGTGCTGGAAGATGGGTCCCTGGAAGGCAGTCTTGGATCCAAACCGCTGGATACCAAACTAAGCGGGTTGGGGTTAGAAGCCTTTAAAAACAAGAAGCGCCAGCTGGTCGAAATTGATAACGGGACCCAGGTTTTTATTGATATACTTTCCTCCGGGACCCGGCTGATTATTTGTGGCGCCGGTCATATCGCCGTGCCGTTGGCCCAAATCGCACGCAGTGTCGGCTTCCGGGTGACGGTGCTGGACGACCGTTCCGACTTTGCCAATCCTTTGCGTTTTCCGGCTTGTGAGGTCATTGCCGAAGACTTTACGTTGGCATTACGAAAGATGACTTTCGGACCTTCTACCTATGTGGTCGTGGTCACCCGCGGTCATGTGCATGACGTGGACTGTCTGACCGAGGTTTTAGGTAAAAAAATGGCTTATGTCGGCCTGATTGGCAGTCGCCGGCGTGTTCGCATTGTCCTTGAAATCCTTGACAAAGAAGGCTTTGCTCAGGAGCATTTAAATAAGGTCTTCACGCCCATCGGTCTGCCCATTGGAGCTGAATCACCTGAAGAAATTGCCATATCGATTGTGTCTGAATTGGTGTGTGTTCGCCGCAAGGGCCCGGCGCAGGCAAAAACCCTCCGCACTGCCGTAGGAATGGACTCATGAACGACAAAGAAATTTATCAAAAACTTGCAGAGCTCAAAGATCAAGGGATTGTGGCCTGTCTGGCCACTATCGTCGAAACCGTTGGTTCCACACCGCGTGAAGCCGGCGCAAAAATGATTATCTGCGCCGATGGTACCCTGTACGGATCCGTGGGAGGCGGTTGCGGCGAAAGTGAGGTTCGCAGCACAGCCCTGCGTTCGATTCTGACCACCCAAAAGCCGGAGCTCCTGGAAATAGATCTAAGCGATGATATCGGCGTTCGTGATGGCGATGTTTGCGGGGGAAAGATGCGGATATTTGTAGAGCCTATGGTTTTTTGAATTTCTAGTCATAGGACAGGGTAATTTGGGCGGTGGGCGGACTGAGGATCTTCATTTTTCCTTTGGCCTGCCGGTGTCGTTTCAGCACATCTTCAACGACCGCCTGAACGGTAGTAAACTTGGCGCGATCATAGATTTTTTTATACTGCTTGATCTGCTTTTCAATCAGCGGAACGATTTGTGCGTGTTCGCCAAGCGCTTTTTTGGAAAACCCCTGCTCAAGTCCTGCGGTGATCAATTCAACCACATCATAATTGTATCCCAGGTCTTTAAAATCACTTTGTCCTGGTTCCAAACCCGCGGTGGGCTCGCGCTGGATGATCTGCTTGTGCAATCCAAGGTATGCGGCCATTTCGCGTACCAGCCGTTTGGGTAAACCGGCAATGGGGCTGATATGCACGGCTCCGTCTCCAAACAGCGTATAATACCCGATACCGATATCTTCATCTTTGTTGCCGGTACCCGCCAGGATTTTGTTTTCCGTTGCCGCTTTGGTCGACAGGACATTGGCCCGGATTCTGGAGATCATATTGCCTTTGTGAAAATTGCTTGCAAACGCCTCCGGATTGGTAAGTCTGAAGGATTCAACCAGTTTTTCAATACGGTGGGTTTCGTAACGGATGTCCAGATATTCAGCCACAGATTCGGCATCCCTTTCGTCCTGGGTTCTGTTAATTACGGATGGCAAAATATAGCCGACCAGCTCCAAATTTTGGTCTTGTTTAGCAAGTTTTGCATTGTGGCGCTCAAATCCCCTTTTAATCAGGGCCGCGGCGGTGCTCGAGTCAACGCCACCCGATAGACCGATGACACACCCGGTAGATCCGGTCTCCAGCACCGTTTCGATGACAAAATCACCGATCTCTTCACACACCTGTTTGCAATCCATTCTTGCCAGCCTGATGGGTTCCATGGAAACGACCTCCTTGGGCCTCAGATGGGGTTTTGAAACAACTTCTAATCGCCGGCGCTGACGAATGCAGGCAACTTTACTACCTATGCTGCTTCAGTGTCCCTTGAATTGTCAAGAAATTTGTGGTGGGTATATATAGTGGTTGTCAAAAAAACGTTCCGGTATTCGAATGTTTTTTTCTACAACCGTACAACCTTTTATGCCGAACTTCCTTATTTCGGAACAGTATTATGGAAAACGGTATAATCCGGAATTCAGGAGATGGTTGAAAGTAAGTTGGATTGGAGAAATTTAAGAAAGGGACTTTCGATGATTAGAAGTTTATCTTAGAGTCGCACAAAAATGAATTAATTTCCTCTTAAAAAGCGGTCCAGCTCGGTTTTAAGGGTTCGCCAGCCGCGACCGACCTTGATGGCCTTGATTCTGCCCTCGGCGATATACTTCAGGTAGGTGGGTCGTGAAATCTTGAGGTATTCACAGGCCTCTTTGGTGGTATAAACGATCTCCTGGCCGTTTTCATCAAATCCATTGGGGTAGCCCCCATTGCGCCGGTCAATTCCGCTGCGGCGGTCGGTTTTTTTGCGCCGATCCTCACCGCTTCTGCGCTGCACTATGTGATCATTTATCATAAATACCACCTGATTATAAATTCGTATGCAAAAACGCCTTTCGAACCTGAACTAGTATCGGCAAATCATTTGTTTTTCTTTATAAATTTTTTGTAAATATTTAAAATTTGATGCAATAATTAAGCTTTAAATGATAAAACGAGCAATGGAAAGCATTATTTTAAAAATTGTGCAAGATATGTAAAATACTGTAAAATACTGTAAAATAGTGTAAAAAATATCCAAGAGTTAATTGAATTTGTTGACCGGATTTGCTCGATTGGAAATCGTTTTTACAGCACCAAAAAAGAGACATTTGTGTACCCGACGCACTTTGTGGAAAATAATTCCCTCCAGGATCTGTCAAATACTGTCAAACGCTGTAAAATAGTGTAAATATTTGATAATACGTCATTTTTTTCTTGAATCCCATTCGGTTATTTGTTAGGATCTGCGCGTTCATGCAATCATGCTGCCACACTCATCTTATGCCGCGAGCGCTTACCATCGCTTTTTCTGGTAAGAGGTTAGGACGGTGCCGACAGCGTGATGCTTTCAGGGGGATAAACTTACCTGGATGGAGGAAGGTTAATAGGAGGAAGCCGACGCCTTATATATTAATTCCTTTGCCAATTCTGCTCTTGTCTCTTGTTCGGGTTTGTCTATCCCCCTTTTTATAAAAATACCGCCTCGACACCCGCGCTTCCTCAAACAAAGACTTCCTGACTTATCAAATCCGGACATTTCAAGATTCTTTTCGAAAAATAGGCGAGGTTGTTGACTAATGGCATCTCTGGCGGTAGGGCTATGAGCCGGGGTTGGATGTTCATTGGGATAAAGTATACCGCCACGATAAAACCCGAATCGGTAAGGATAATGGGATGCGGCCTAAATCCCTTTTTTATCGTATCATCGGATATCTTTTTTTGGTTTCTATGGGAACGCAGGCAATGGGTCAAGAGATGACACCCAGTGTAAAGATATTTATGTGTGGGGATGTAATGACCGGAAGAGGCATCGATCAGGTGTTGCCGAATCCCAGTGACCCAATTATTTACGAGTCCTACATGAAAAGCGCCTTAGGATATGTCAAAATAGCCGAGCGTGTGAATGGCCCCATTCGAAAACCGGTCAGCTTTGCTTACATTTGGGGGGACGCTCTCGGGGAACTAAATCGCTCAACACCGCACGTGAAGCTAATTAATCTAGAAACGAGTATTACAACGAATACCGATTACTGGAAAGCAAAAGGGATACACTACCGGATGCATCCTAAAAACATTGCCAGTTTAAAAGCGGCCGGAATTGATGTTTGTTCGCTGGCCAACAATCACGTATTGGACTGGGGCTATCCAGGTCTTCTTGAGACACTGGCGACG
>JASFGM010000315.1:0-4719 GCA_050123755.1 Desulfobacterales bacterium | reverse complement strand
GCAAAAGCCATATAAAAAATGGCCGAAACCGCGCTTTTACCAGTGGCTCAGGGATATTGTTGATATGGCCGGCGCAGATAAGATCATGTTCGCGACCGATGCGCTCTACCCGAACCTCATGTGCCCTCTGGCCGAATGGGTGCAGGCCTTCAAAAAACGTGACACCGATATTGAATTCAGTGATGAGGAGATCGATCTCATCCTTGGCGGTACGGCTGAAAAAGTCCTGCGCCTTAAAGATTAAAAGAGCGCTGCGCTGTTTTGACGGGTTCATACCGGCAGCTCTCAAGAAACAGCGAATCGCCTTTAAAAGGAACACCACCACCGCAATAAGGAGATAACGATTATGCCAGACATTCTTGATGTACTCACCAGCCGTAAAAGCATCCGGCGCTATAAGCCCGATCCGGTTCCGGATGAAATGATCGATAAAATTCTAGAGGCTGCCCGGTGGGCACCTACCGGAGAAAATTATCAGCCATGGCGCTTTATCGTTATTCGAGATCAGGAGACCCGCAATAAAATAGGAGACCTGTCCAAACTCGGCAGCGGTAAACGCATGACCGCGTGGTATTGCATGGGAACGATGCAGAAACGTTTTGAGAAAATAGAAGATCCTGAAAAGCGGGCTGAAGTTCTGCGGTTCATGTATTCCGGGGAGGTTTCAGAATTCTGCAAGCAGGCCCCGGTCATCATCGCCGTAATCGGTGATTTGAAAATCGGCTCGGTGGATGTTCCTTACGATCTGTGCGCCGCTACTGAAAACATCCTTTTGGAAGCGCACGCGCTTGGTTTGGGTGCCTGTTGGGTGCATGGACCGGTCGCGGCCACCCGGGATGCCATTAAATTTAAAGAAATCTTAGGTATCCCGACCGGTATGAACGAATATAAAGTTATTTGTTATGTCGCCATCGGGTGGCCCAAAGAACAGCGCAAACACCCGCGCCCCAAGTATGCACTTGAAGATCTTGTCTACTGGGAAAAATTCGGCAATAAGGAGAGAAGGTAAATGGATAAAACAGCCTATTTTAACGACTTGATGGCCAGAACCGAGGAACTTTTTTACCACGAATTGTCGGATTGCGTCGCATGGAAGACGGAATTCATCGGTGTCGATTTTATTCAATCCAAAGACATAACGGGTGGGTCACCGGCCGAAATCATTGAGTCCTGTATCCGGGAGATCACCGCTGGCGGCTTGATCAAGGGGGCCTCCTATTCCATCGGGGGGCAGGAAATTCTGCTTTATTTGAGAATTCAGGAATGTATCCATGTGCCCAAAGAGGTCAAACTTCTCCAGGGCGGTATCGAACCCTATAATTGCCCGATTGTGAATATGATTTTGGACCAGTTGATTGAAAAGCTGAATTTTACAACGACCTATGTGGCCGACCTGGAAGTCGACCCGGAAACCAATGAATGCATGATCAAATGCGCCATTTTTGAAACCGCAGATAAAATCGGCAATGTGTGCGACTGGTCGAATGAATGCCGCTTGATTGATGAAAACAACGAGTGGACAACCATTCAATGCTGAAAAATTTGTCGTATCTCCGCAATCCGTTTTTATAACATATAATTATATTTTTAATTTTATTTTCATATAATCTTAAGGAGGCTTGAAATGGCAAAGGAAAATGAAGGGTTATCAACGGCCGAGAGCTTACGCAAGACCAGAACCTACGGCAAATTCAGATGCCATAATCCCAATTGCATGGGAAGACTTCAGCCTGAGGCGGGAGACAAGACCATCAAATGCCCGGAATGCGGACTGGAATTCAGAGTCGCATGGGTCAAGGATGGATTTCCCCGTATCCGGGGACCCGTTTGGGATGTCAATAAAAAAATAGCTGAAGAGTGGTTAGATAAGAAAGGAGCAAAGTGACATGCCGTTAAATCGAAAAATTGGATACATTGATCTGACCTCAGGCCACATTGAAACAAAGGCCATCCCGCTGGACGTAAGGAAAAAATTTGTCGGCGGCAGGGGGTTGGATGCCTATCTGCTTTACAACCACACGAAAAAAGGTTGTGACCCCCTGGGGCCGGATAATGTCTTTATCATTAGCGGCGGGCTTCTCTGCGCAACCCTGGCTTCAGCCACTTCAAGGTGTCACGTCATGGGCAAGTCTCCACTCACCGGACTGATCGGCAGCGCCAATATGGGCGGATTTTTTACCCCTGAAATGGCCTGGGCAGGCTTTCATCACCTGGTGGTCAAGGGCAAGGCCAAACATCCGGTTTATATCTATGTGCATAACGGAGAGATTGAGATCCGGGACGCCCGGGAAATATGGGGAAAGTCCGTAACCGAGACCCAATGGGCCATCCGGGAAGATCTTGCAGACCAGGAGGTGAAATCCGCGGTCTGCGGGCCGGCAGGCGAGAACCTCGTCCGTTATGCCAATGTGATGACGGGGATAAAAAATGCCGCCGGAAGATCAGGCATGGGGGCCGTTATGGGTTCGAAAAACCTGAAGGCGGTGGCTGCCAGAGGGACCATGGATATCAAAATCGCCCATCCCGCCGAAGCGCTTGAGTTCAACAAGCGTTTTATCGAACAAATCACAGGGGCCAAGGTCAACCAGACCATGGGAACCCTGGGGACGCCCTTTATCTGGGGCGCCACCAATTCCTGGGGAGGTATCCGGTGTCGGAATTTTCAGTACAACCAGTGCGAGTATGCTGACGATATTGAACCTGAAAGGATCGATGAAATCGCCGAAGAGACCATGGGGCCTTACCACATGACAGGATGTTTCGGCTGTCAGGTTCACTGCCGGGCCCAATACAAAATCCCGGAAGGCCCATATGCAGGCCGGTATGATGAGGGGCCCGACTATACGGCGCAGGCCGCCTTCGGCGGTGAAACCGATACGCCCAGGGCCTTAACGGTCCTGGTGGGTAACCATCTGACCAATCAATACGGTGTGGACAACCTGGAGATCGGCAGCACCATCTCCTGGGCAATGGAACTCTACGAGGAGGGCATTCTCACAGACAAGGATACCGACGGGGTGGATTTGCGGTTCGGAAACGATGAGGCCGTCATTGAAATGATTGACCGCATCTGCCTCAGGAAGGGTTATCTGGGTGATCTGCTGGCCGAAGGCGGCATTCTCGCCTCCGAGAAGATCGGCAAGGGGTCCTTTGATTACCTCATTCAGGTCAAGGGGATGCAGAACCTGCAGTCCGACGAACGGGCTACGCCCGGCCTGGCCCTCAACATCGCCACGTCCTCACGGGGCTCGGACCACCTGCGGAGTCGCCCGGCCATCGATCTCTACCATCTGCCGCAAGATGTTCTCAGGCGGATCTACAGCAGCCCCGTTCCCTATGATGGGCCCTTGAGTTCGAAGCATACCGCCTATGAAGGAAAGGCCTGGCCGGTCTTCTGGCAGGAGAACTGTTTCATGGGCGTGGATTCCCTTGGAATTTGCAAATATCACACGACTTTTCTCGGGGCGACCCTGCCAAATTATGAGGACTGGTCTAAAGTCCTCTACTACAACTGCGGCCTTGAGATGACTCCGGAAGAGCTCTGGCAGGCATCCAGAAGGGCCAACATGATAGAAAGGCTCTTCAATCTCCGTGAAGGGTTGCAAAGAGAAGACCTCAAAAAGGGCGATATGCTGAACCACCGCTACTTTGACGAGCCCGCCAAACGCGGAGCCCCTGGTGTCATTGGCGAACACCTGGACAAAGAGAAATTCAGGAAGATGATCGATGACTTTTACGAGTACAAAGGCCTGGACCAGGAGGGCAACCCCAAGCCCGAGGTTTTAAAGGAGTTGGGCCTTGAAAAGGAGCCGTCGCACTTGCTGTAGTATTGTTATCAGTTATTCGTTATTGGTTATTCGTTTAAAGGAATAAATCCAGTTTCTAATAACAAATAACAATTAACACCTAATTGAGCGTTTTTCGATCAATTAGAGAGGAGGAAATCCATGGCTAAAGCCTTGTATATAGATTATCAGAAATGCACCGGGTGCAGAACCTGCGAGCTCGTCTGCGCAGTTCAGCATGACGGCTGTTCCAACCCTGCAAGAAGCCGCATAAAAGTTGTCAAGTGGGAGGCCCAAGGCCTTTATATCCCCATGAGCTGCCAGCAGTGCCAGGATGCCCCCTGCCTGAATATTTGTCCTGTGAAGGCCATCTCGAAAGATGACAGCATGGGCAGGGTGACGGTCGATTACGATGTCTGCATCGGCTGCCGCTCCTGTGTCGCCATCTGCCCCTTCGGGGCCATGAACTACAACGTCATCGATAAAAGGGTCTTCAAGTGCGACCTCTGCGACGGCGATCCCCAATGCGTCCGTTTCTGTGATGTAAAAGCCGTGGATCTCGTTGAAGAGAACGATGTGAGCATTTTGAAAACAAGAAGTGCGGCGGAAAAAATTTCCCATGCCCGCTAAGTGGCTAAAGCCGGCGTTGCGCAGAGAAGCCCGCCGCGAATGATCAAGCATTTGCTGAAATTGAAGGCCAAATGATGCATCAAATGATTAGAGAAAGATAAAATTATGCTACTCAGACCGGATTGCATCCCTTGCATACTCAGAATGACAATCACATCTCTTCGAAAGCTACCCCTCGATGAGAACTCAGTTAAAACGTTATATACTGATATTCTTGAAAACCCGGCATTACACGGCCTCGATTGGGATACCACCAGCGTGGTGGTCATCGAGGATATATGGAAAAAAATTGTAAAGAGAGTCG
>JASFGM010000314.1:0-4724 GCA_050123755.1 Desulfobacterales bacterium | reverse complement strand
GCCAACAATATGATCCCGGGAAGATATGCCTCCGGCATGACATTAAACAGACGATACAGGACAAATCCGATGGCGGGCAACAGAATCAGTTTCAGCAATCCACAAGACAGCACCGCCAGGGTTACAACCCTCCCGTCAAATTGACTGTTTAATGAAGCCTTTGAAACGGATCTGAAAACCATCGCCGGTATGGCGAGGTAAAACACCAGTCGGTTCGCCGGTGAGATAAATTCAGCCCGAATAAAGCCGCAAACCCGTGCCAGCCATCCAAGAACAATAATCACAAATATGGGAATAATGGTTGTAACAACATTTATCATCGAAAAAGCACCAATGCTCCTGAGCACTTGACTTTCACTCAATTCGGGTTGTAAAATCTTATTCTAAATAGATGTGTAACCCCGTTTTCTCGGGGCAACAAAGCCCTTGGGTGTTAGATGCATTTTTGAGATAGCTCCTAATACGATCAAGTACCGAATACAACTTAAATTTCAAAAGTAATGCAATCACATATCCAAATCAAATTATTCGCCACCCTGCAAAGATTTATGCCGGCTTCAGCTGAAAAATACGCCATCGAAACAGGCACGACCATCCGCACGCTTCTTCAGCAACTTGATCTACCGGAGAATAAGGCCAAGCTTATTTTCATTGATGGGGTCAAAGCAGAGCTGACAACAGTTTTGAAAGGCGGTGAGCGGATCGGTATTTTCCCTCCTGTTGGAGGCGGATAATTTTGAGCGCTGATGTGCTGAGGTTTTAAAATTGTTCAGCCTTGACACTCAAAGAAGATTTCGTCATACTTCTTCAATAAGCCCGCTTTTTTTATACTGTCATCTATGCATTCAAGGTTTTGCAGTACGCGACGTTTTCGGAGCATATGAATTTGAAGGAGGACAAGTTGATGATATCCATTAGCCCGCGCATCCGGCCGGTATCGATTATTTTAGTCGTCGCAGTTTTATCCAGCTTTTGTGCTGCCAAGAATTTTTTAACCGTCAACTACCAGCTTCCCGCGGAATCCGTTGAACTGAAAGACACCCGCGTTGTCTTAACGGTCAAAGATATACGAGCAGATACCCGTATTGTAACCCCAAGCGCCAAGAAAGAGCTTAAAAGTTTTACGGGACATTTTGCTTTGATTGTGGCCCAGAAAAACAAAGAGGACAGGTTGGTGGGTGCCTTCAGCCTGAGTTCAATGATAAGAGAGATTTTTTATCAACGACTTAAAAACGCCGGCCTCCAGGTTGTTACAGAAGAAGATATCGGAGTCCCAACTGTTGAAATCGTTTTGAAGGAGTTCAAACTCGATCTCGCAAATCGCAAATGGTTTATCACAATGAACTATCAAGCCAATTTGATAAAACAGAATCAAGTTGTGGCCGGCGAGAAGATAACGGGCAGCGCAGAGCGATTGCGCGTAATTAGCGGCAAAAACGCCGAAATAATAATCGGAGAATTAGTTTCCGATGTGGTAAACCGGCTGAATTTGAATGAGTTTCTCCAATCAAACCAGATTCAATAGCTTTTGAATTTTCTGCCGGCGTTCCCCGGTATCATAAATGATTTTTTGTAAGTCCTGCTCGGTAAGATTCATTCGATTCAGCACGTCACTATAAAATCGGTATGCCAGCCCATCCCCGCCGGTGCCGAACCCCATCATCATACAAACGATATCCGCCAGATATACCAGAGCGGTTTCAACATCGTCTCGGCAGGCTTCTTCGGACATATGGTGGTTGCGGATAATATAAATTAACTTTTTGCCAAATCGCCATTTCTCACCTACCAAAGCGCCGAGCTCTTCATGATTCATACCGATAACTTCTTTTTCAGCTTCATTAAAACTGTAACCCTTCGAGTTGACCAGGATATTGATTTTCTCATATGAAAACGCCACAAATCTGCCCATAATGAGTTTTCCGATATCTTTTAGCAGGGCCGCTGTAAATACCAAATGCTTTTTATTTGCAACTCCAAGATTTTCTGCCAGCATTTTTGCGACATGGGCCGATAAAACCGCGTGATGCCAGAGTTCACCTTCTCCAAGCCCGTAACCATCCGGTTCATCTTTGAAATTCTCAGCTGTGCTGTTGAGCAAAACCAGCTCAACAATTTGATCCAGCCCCAGCAAGGTGATGGCATCCCGGACAGATTCCACCTTACGCGACAGGCCGAAGTAAGCCGAATTGCATATTTTGAGTAAGCTGGCGGTAAGGGAAAGATCATAAACGATCAGATCGGAAATGTCGGACATGGAACTGTTCTCGTCTTCAGCCAACGCCATAATCTGGGTGGCTACAGGTGGAATCGGTTTGAGCGTATCAATTGCGCCGATGATATCTTCGATATTCGTCATACTTTCACCTCTCCCTGGCCAGCCGTTTGTATAATACTGCATCCGCTGCCAATATTCAGGCCTAATGTTCTCTTTGAGCTGCCACCAATGTCTTCATAATGGATTCGTAAATTCTTATGGTTTAAAATAGAGGTTAACGCCCGGTAGTTTTTGAGGCCAATATTAAAGTCGGCTGTCTGGTCCAATATCTGCGCCCCACCGGCAATTACGACCTTCAATGTTTCTGTTTTTGCGTCGATATCATTTAAGGCTTCCAGGAAGGCCAGAATGCCTGTATCTGCAAACATATAGGGATAGCGGTTTGCCCTCTCAGACCCTATTTTTGAAGAATCCGGTAAAACAAAATTCAGCAAACCGCCCACTTGGGTGACCGCATCATACATGGAAACAGCAATGCCTGAACCAATAGAAAATGCAACCAATGTTTCAGTTGTGCTTGTGCTGATTTTTAACTCCGAAAAGTTAACCGCCGTCATGAAAGAAACCGGTTCGACGGAAAAACGCGCATTTTGCATTTGAATATCCGTGGATTTATTTTTTGTATCCATGTGTAAATTCGACATCTTGAACCCTATATCGGCCGGAAACGTCAAAAACTTAAACATCCGCATGCAAAATCGGCGGTGCGCCCGCAATTTTTGACATCGTCAAAAAAAAATTTGAAAAAGATTGTATATTTCAGTTAAAATCGATATTTAAGATTTGAAGAGGAGGAATGAAAAATGGGATCAAAGAATTGGAGAGTTCACAACGCTGCCGGAAGTAAACGTGTGATCGTTACCAAAGAGCTACCCGGAGAAAGGTGGCTGGATATGCTGGTGCGCGCAGATTGTAAAGTCGAAATCTCTACCTCAACAGACATCCTAAGCCCGCAAGAAATAAAAGCCGCTTTGGGAGGTAACTGTGACGGCGCCATTGGCCAGCTCACTGAAGAATGGGACCAAGACATGTTTGCAGCCCTTAAGAAAGCAGGTGGCAGGGCTTACAGCAATTACGCTGTCGGTTATAACAATGTTGATGTGGATGCGGCCACCGCACAAGGCATCCCGGTGGGAAACACACCGGGGGTGTTAACCGAGACCACCGCCCAGATGGCCGTCGCCCTGACCTTCGCGGCAGCCCGCAGGATCGGTGAAGCTGAACGTTTTTTACGAGATGGGAAGTACAAAGGATGGCTGCCGACTCTTTTTTTGGGAAATCTCCTATGGCGCAAAACACTGGGGGTGATCGGCGCCGGCCGTATCGGTGCTACCTATGCCCGCATGATGGTCGAAGGCCACAAAATGAATCTAATCTATTGCGATCCCTACCCCCAGAAGGAACTTGAAGATTATTTTTTCCGCTATTCCGAATTTTTAAAATCTCAAGGCGTTCCACCTGTAACCTGCAAGCGCGTGGAGCGTGTTGAAGACCTGCTGGCGGGGGCCGATTGCGTTAGCATCCATACCATCCTCGATGATTCTACCCATCACCTGATCGATAAAAAACGCCTGGCCTTGATGAAGGAAGATGCGATTCTGGTCAATACCAGCCGGGGACCGGTGATCGATGAATCGGCACTGGTGGAACACTGCCGCGCGCACCCTGATTTCAGAGTCGGCCTGGATGTTTTTGAAGATGAACCCGAATTGAAGCCGGGCCTGGTCGATTTGGATAATGTGGTTAAGGTGCCGCATATCGCTTCCGCAACCAGCTGGACGCGCCAGGGCATGGCCACCCTTGCAGCAAGTAATGTGGCCGCCATTCTGATGGGCTATCCCGTCTGGCAAAAGCCGGATATCTTACCTTTTTTAGAAGGCCAACCGCCCAAAGCCGCCCCAAGTATTCTTAATGCCAAAGAATTGGGAATCCCGGCATATGTGGGTTAAGTTGAAACCTGAATCTTGTCCGGCTTGGCGGGATCAAGCGTCTAATTTTATGATACCAAAGGGCTCCTCCTCGCTTCGCGGGATGAAGCATCTAATTTTATGATATCAAGGGGCTCCGCATGCAAATTAAAACATCGGACGAATTAAAATAATTGGGAGGCACAATGAATATTGCAGAACGTATCTCGCGATTGGGAACGGAAACCGCTTTTGCTGTATCTGCTGAAGCAGCTGCCTTTGCGGCCGAAGGCCACAAGGTATATCCCTTTCACTTGGGAGATTTGAACCTTTTGACACCCGCCAATGTTATGGCGGCTGCCACTAAAGCCATGCAGGATGGTAAGACCGGTTATTGCCCCAATGCCGGTATTCCGCAATTACGTGATATCCTAGCCGCTGATGTCAGCGCTTCTCACGGCGTCCCGTACGCAATGGAGAATGTGGCCATACAGCCCGGCGGAAAACCAACCATCAGCAAGTTCATCCTGGCCCTGATG
>JASFGM010000313.1:0-4735 GCA_050123755.1 Desulfobacterales bacterium | reverse complement strand
GGCCGGCGATTAGATCTACATCGGGTTTTTCCAGGCGTTCTAAGAATTGACGCGCATAGGTGGAAAGCGATTCAACATAGCGGCGTTGACCCTCGGCATAAAGGGTGTCAAAGGCAAGTGTTGATTTCCCTGATCCGGATAGACCCGTGATAACGACCAGTTTGTCGCGTGGCAGTTCGACGTCGATATTCTTTAAATTATGCTGTCTGGCGCCACGGATTACTATTTTTTCAGATATCATTGGCATTTATTTTAGTCTTGAGTTTACAGGTCGCAAAAAAAAAATTCAAACAAATTTTTATGAGTTGCTGTTAAGCCTTGATAATTCTACGTTTAGGCTTTTTTAAAAAAAAATCAATTTTATTTTTTTAAAAATCAAAGATAATTTTAGAAAATAGGAGTTTTTAACAGAAAACTTGCTTGTTTATAACTTCCCACCTAAGATGGATATACTTAAAATACTTAAACATATGTCTTTTTCAGAAAAGGTCGTGTTTAAAGATACTTGTCGACGCTTGCAAATTTACTTAAATAAAAACAGCAAGATATAGACTGTTCAAAACCACTTTGAAATGCAATCTAAAACCGCCTTTATCAGGTTTGACTGAATCTGTCTCATGCTTTAAACAAGCTCCTGTTTTTCAAGTTTTTCGATAGTCAATATTAAACCTTCCAAACCGTTTAGCTTCGTAATTTTTTTCACATAATTTCTTATAAAACTTTACTAATATTGGTTTTGTATTAAGACATATCATGCAAAAGTCGATGGAAACTGTCTGGAAAAAGATTAAGTCTGCAATCAGGGGTCGGATTCCCAAACACAGTTTTCAAATGTGGATCGAACCTTTGGAATTGGAAAAAGGCGCCAATGATAACTGGATCCTTTTGTGCCCGAATTTCTTTTCTAAAAAACGAGTGCACGATCTTTATGGTGAATTGATCACAGCAGAACTTAACCAACAAATCGGTGAGACATGCGACCTATCTTTTGCAATCGGCGGTAAAATTAAACTATCCTCGCAATCTAAAAAACGCCATAACAATCAGCTACCGCTTCTAAACGATTCAATCCGTCCGCACACGGGACGATTTTTTAGAAAGGATTTCACCTTTGATCATTTCGTAGTGGGTGCCGGCAATGATTTTGCCTATTCAGCCTCCCTTTCACTGGCTTCCGGTAGCGAACGTCAGCAAAATGCTTTGCTCCTGCTTTCCAAGACCGGCATGGGCAAAAGCCATCTTTCCCAGGCGATCGGGCATCACGTCTTGTCACAATATCCCGATGAACGTGTCTATTATATTACAGCCGAAGACTTCAGCAATGAGATGGTCCAGGCCTTTCGTCAGGATTCGATTGCCAAATTTAAGGGAAAATACAGAAACTATTGCGACGTCTTGCTGCTTGAAGATATTCATTATCTTAGCGGCAAAGAAAGAACGCAGGTAGAGCTGGCATTGACCTTGGACTCTCTGTTTGAGGCTGGCAAGCGAATTATTTTCTCAAGTTGTTACCTGCCCGGCGATATTCCAAAATTAAATGATAAACTAAGATCGCGTCTGTCCTGCAGCCTGATTTCCAACATTGAGCCGCCGAATTTCAGGACCCGGGTGCGAATCCTGAAAAAAAAGGCAATCACCAACCGGTATCATATGCCCGACGATGTCATCAACTATCTGGCCGGCGAGTTGACTGGGACGTCAGGCAGCTTGAAAGCGGTCTCAATGGTGTTGCTGCCAAATCCTCTCTGTTGGGTGCTACGATTGATCTGAATCTGGCAGAAAGCGTCGTCAAAAACATCGTTCGTCAGCGCAAAAAGATAACCATTGATCTCATCAAGAAATTGGTTTGTAAATATTATGATTGTTCAATAAAAGATATTGTTTCGCGTTCTCGCAAACAAAGTTTTGTCAGACCCAGACATATGGCGATCTATTTATCGCGTCGTTACACAGATGCCCCCCTCCAGAGTATCGGCAAAGCCTTCAACCGGTACCATGCCACGGCCCTTCATTCTATTCACTGTATTGAACGGGGATTAAAAGAAAATAGTTCGATTCAGAAACAGGTCGATTTTTTCCATCAAAAGTTAGAATCTGGAAGATTCTAACGTTAATAATTCCAGCATCTCATGGTGGATTTTGCCATTGGTGACCAAGATTTCTTTTTGATCAACCGTAAATGATCTGTTTGAAAAATTGGTAATCACTGCTTCAGCTTCTGTCGCAATCACAGCGCCGGCGGCCGTATCCCAGGGATTGAGGTTCTGCTCCCAGAATCCATCGAATCGCCCGCATGCCACGTAGCAAAGGTCAAGGGCCGCAGAACCGAGCCGGCGAACTCCCTGGGATGCATTCTGACAAACCGTGAATCGCCGCATTAAAGGGTCTCCGACCTCGCTGAAGTTGTAGGGGAATCCGGTTACCAGCAGGCTTTCGCCGACAGATTCCGTGGATGACACCTTGATGGGTTTGCCATTCAACTCCGCTCCTTGACCGGATATCGCTGAGAAAAGCTCGCCATCCATGGGGTTGAGTACCAGCCCAAGAACAATTTCAGCTTCTGTGGTTAAGGCGATCGAAATCGCGAAAATCGGCAGCTGATGTGCAAAATTGGTTGTTCCATCAAGCGGATCAATCAGCCATCGATATTCTCCAGTTCCTTCACTGGCACCACTTTCCTCGGCTAAAATGGCGTGGTCCGGAAATGCTTCGCGAATTGTCGTTATAATTTTCTTTTCGGATTCGGTATCCGCTTCGGTAAGCAGATTGAAGGCGCCTTTTTTATCAATCTGCGATATATTGCCGAACCGATCGCGTACCACCTGGGCACCCGCATAAGCCGCTTCAATTCCCACTCTTTTTGCATGTTCCATATCCATAAGGATCACCTTCTAAATTGAGCGTTTCAAATTAAATTTTAAAGTTGATGTTCAAACCAAAAAAACAACGGACAACTATCTACCGGCGATGGACATTCCTTATTGCCGTTTCCATCTGCCCGATTAACGGCAGCAGGCTCGATTCGTCTTTTGCCGAGACCGCAGTTCCCCTGAGTTTACGTGTAATTTTTTGAATGGCTACCGGATTTACAAGATCCATTTTGTTGAGCACTCGAATGGAAGCGGTGTGCTCTAAATTAAGATCGGAAAGAATTGCTTCAACCGATTCGATTTGAGCTGAATACTGCGGATTGCTGATATCGATAACGTGGAGCAAAAGATCGGCATTTTCAAGCTCTTCGAGGGTTGCTCGAAAAGCGACCAGGAGATCCTTGGGAAGGTCTTTGATAAATCCGACCGTATCGGTGATGATGACCTCGGTATCCTTCGGAAATTTTAGGCGGCGACTGGAAGGATCCAGGGTTGCAAACAGCCGGCTTTCTGCCAGAACATCGCTCTTGGTCAATGTGTTCAGCAAGGTGGACTTGCCGGCATTGGTGTAACCAATGATAGAAATAACGGACAGCCCTTTTTTCTGTCGCAGTGCTCTTTGTTGTTTACGTTGTTTGCGGACCGCCAATAACTCTTTTTCAAGCCGTACAATGCGGTCTCGCGCCCGGCGGCGATTGATTTCCAGTTTGGTTTCGCCCGGACCGCGGCCTCCGATTCCGCCGGTTAACCGGGACATGGCAGTGTTTTTAAGGATCAAACGTGGCAGCAAATACTTCAACTGAGCCAGTTCGACTTGTAATTTGCCTTCACGCGTTTGGGCGCGTTGTGCGAAAATGTCCAGAATTAATTGAGTGCGGTCGATGACCTTGAGTTCGATTTGATCGGTAATGGACCGTATCTGGGAAGGGCTTAATTCCTGGTTAAATATGATAACGGTTGCCGCCTCCTGTAACGCCAGAATGGCAAGATCTTGCAGTTTCCCGGGACCGATGAAAAATCTGGCCCTATTTCGGCTGCGCTGCTGCGAGACGCTACCGACGATTTCGATACCACTGGATTTTGCCAGTGACTTCAACTCCGATAGGGGTTCTGCGCCGTTCTGCTTTGCACCTGAAGATACGTCCACCAGCAATGCTCTCTCCATCCCGGAATCTGCTGCGACCCCTCTGCTGACACGCGCGAGTTCGTTTTCTAACGCCTGGATCGTTGCCAAACAGTCAATATCGAGTTGAGATGGGGGAAGGGGAGGCAGGATCTGATAAGGGTTGCCAATGGATGTTTTCGGTAGAATGTAGCCCACATAAACTTTTTCGGGCATTCCATTTTCAGCATTTGCCACGGCTGCCATCATGTCAAGTCTCAACAAAGCCAGGTCTGTAAGATCGTCATTGGTCAGGGGTTCTTTCGTCAAATGCGTGTGAATGCAGCGTAACCCAACCAAGCGTCCTGGAGCGGCACGGTATTCACTGATTGGAGGGATGACAATTTTCCGGCTGTCACCCACAATTACAAACGCCACCTTGCCCTGACGGTTGACCAAAAGTCCAATTTGACGGCGGATTTCATGGGATAACTTACTCAGATCACGTGTCAACTCATGGCTGATTAAAAATTTGGGTTGAATGCGTCGGCGGTAGAAATTCTCAAGTCGTCGGATTTGATTCGCCTTAAGACCGGCGGTATTTCCAAAAAGCTTTTTCATCGTATTATCCAAGCCGGATAATAAGCCAGTTCCATATCGGTTGCAAGTCTAGAAGTGGTCTCAAAACCACTTCTAAGGGGGTTGGAAGATACAGAGGGCAGCGCACAGAAAACAGATAACAGATGACAAAGGGCAGACTTTT
>JASFGM010000312.1:0-4735 GCA_050123755.1 Desulfobacterales bacterium | reverse complement strand
AGCATAACGATTTGCACGGATCTGGCCCCGATAAAGTATATCTGCTGGACAATGGCGGTGAACTGCCTGGGGTGGAAAATCATGATAAGGGCGCGGAAAAAAAAGATCGCTATCGCGCCCAGGTTGCCGTTGATCCTGATGGCTCTCGCCCCGAACGGATGAAAAATCCATGTAAGCGGATTTCCCGGTTTCTCTATAGCGATCGCGTCGGACGAATTTTGTTCTGTGGAATTTTCTGCCATGATGAATCTTCCTTCCCTTTTTTACCGAATCTTCTAATTCAATAGCTGAAACGCTATTTGAGGCATAAGACATCCATCGAAAAATCAAAAGCGAACGACCCCATGTTTTTTTATCACAAAAAATATGAAGCGCAAGCATAAAATGCGAATACCTATTATTTTTAATTGGATACCTACTCGTAGACCGAATAAATCTGTTTAATACTGATTTTCATTAGTTTAATGAATTTTGGCAGAATTATCTTAAAAAGCGCACATATTGACTTTAAATTAACAGATGATAATATTTTCGAACGGTTAGCGAAAAATGTCAGGAGGAAAATATGGCAAACAGCCTATACATCGCTGCGATGGAGCCGGCAAGCGGCAAATCGGTCGTCGCCCTCGGTATCATGGAAATGCTTTCAAGACGAACTCGCCGGCTGGGTTATTTTCGACCCGTCGTGCCTTCCGCAAAAGAACCGGATAACAATATCCGGCTGATAAAAGCGCGTTACCAGCTGGATCTGGACTATGAAGACATGTATGCCTGCGCACACGCTGACGCCCGCAATCTCGTTGCTGAAGGACGGGTTGAAACGCTTTTAAAGAACATTCTTAACAAATACAAGGCCCTGGAAGGTAAATGCAAATTTGTTTTGTGCGAGGGAACTGATTTTGCCGGTGTGGGCTCCGCTTTTGAATTTGATTTTAATGCCGAAATCGCCAACAATCTGGGATGCCCGATTCTGGTGTTGGTCAACGGAGGCAATAAAACACCTGATGAAATCGTTGATGCGATGCAGGTCGCCCGGGAATCTTTTGAAGAAAAAGGATGCACCATTCTGGCAACCATTATCAACCGGGTGACCGCCGATCGCCTGCCGCCCGTCAAAGCGCACTTGAAAGCACTTGGTCTGGAAAAAGAACCGATCTACATTCTGCCCGAAGAACCCATTCTCGGAAAACCCACGGTAGGCGAAATCGCTCGAAACCTTGACGCCCAAATTCTGCAGGGTGACGCCAAAGGACTGAACCGGGAAGTGCATGATTTCAAGGTTGCCGCCATGAATTTGCCGCATTTTCTGGAACGCATCGCAGACGGCGATCTGATCATCACGCCGGGTGATCGTGCCGACGTCATCCTGGGAAGCCTGGCGACCACCGTATCCGAAACATACCCGAATATTGCCGGATTGCTTCTGACCGGAGGATTGATCCCTGAAGAACCGGTACAGCGCTTGATTGCGGGCTTTAAAAGGTACTCACCGGTTCCCGTGATCAAGGTCGATACCGATACCTACACCACGGCCATGAATGCAACTGCCGTCCGTCCGGCGCTCACACCCGAAAATGACCGCAAAATTGCTGCCGCCCTGGGTGTTTTTGAAGCCCACGTCAATACCCGACAGCTCGAGGCCCGCATAGAGGTGGTGCGTTCCAGGCAGATCACGCCCCTTATGTTCGAATATGAACTCATTGAAAGAGCCAAAGCCCGACGCCGGCACATTGTCCTGCCGGAAGGTGAAGAAGAGCGTATCCTGCGTGCTGCTGAAATCCTTTTACGCAGGGGGGTCGTCGATATCACTCTGCTTGGCAACCCGCAGAAAATTAGAAATAAAATCGGCACCCTGGGGCTTCACTTGGACGCCGTTCAGATAATCGGTCCGCAGGCATCCGATTGGTGCACCGATTTTGCCCGGATCTATTATGAGCTTCGCAAACACAAGGGTATTTCGGAAAAAATGGCCGGCGACACGGTGACCGATGCAAACTATTTCGGAACATTGATGGTCTATAAAGATTTTGCCGATGGTATGGTTTCTGGCGCGATTCACACCACCGCCGAGACGATTTTGCCGGCCCTGCAGATTATTGGCGCCCAGCCGGGCTTCTCGGTGGTTTCCAGCGTTTTTTTGATGTGCCTGGCAGACCGTGTGCTCGTATACGGTGATTGTGCGGTCAACCCCGATCCAAATGCGCAACAGCTGGCGGAAATTGCCATCAGCTCGGCTGCAACCGCTGCGATGTATGGGATTGAGCCCCGAATTGCCATGTGCTCGTATTCAACCGGCGAATCCGGCAAAGGCGCCGATGTAGACAAAGTCCGCCAGGCCACATCGATCGTCAAAGCACGCCGGCCGGATTTAAAGATTGAAGGTCCCATTCAGTACGATGCTGCTGTGGACGCGGGGGTGGCGCAAACCAAGCTTCCAGATAGTGAGGTTGCCGGCAAGGCGACGGTCTTTATCTTCCCGGATTTAAATACCGGTAACAATCTTTACAAAGCCGTGCAACGTTCTGCTAACGCGGTGGCTATCGGTCCGATTCTGCAGGGATTAAAAAAGCCGGTCAACGATTTAAGCCGCGGCTGCACCATCCCGGATATCGTCAACACCGTCGCCATCACCGCCATTCAGGCCCAAGCGGTTGCCGCTGGATAAGCGGCAGTGAGGTGTGCGTTGTCAGTGGTCAGTCGCTATAAAACAAAGGTTTCAGGTGTCGGGTGTCAGGAATAAATGGGTTTCAGTGTTCAGGTGTCAGGTGTCAGTCGGTTTTCGAGTACGAGTACGAGGACGAGGACGATATTTTATCCTCTTTATTTTACTCGTCCTCCTACTCGTACTCGTACTCGGGTGCCATCCAATATACCTCTGACACCTGACACCTGAACACTTAAACCTGAATCAGCACCTTAGACCAGAAAAGAGAAAATTTATGAAAATTCTCGTTATAAACTCAGGCTCCTCCTCCATTAAGTACCGGCTCTTCGACATGACCGACAAAACCGTGCTGGCATCCGGTGTTATGGAGCAAATCGGGGAAGCCGCAAGCCGGCTTACCCATCATACCCGCGACCGCAAAGGTGAAATGGTAGAAATCGTAAAAACAGATGCGGTAATTGATCATCACGCAGGCTTTCAGCTCATCGGAGCTGTTCTGGGCGAATCGGATGCTCTTAAGGATACCAAAGAACTGTCAGGTATCGGCCATCGGGTGGTGCACGGCGGAGAAGAATTTAAGGAGCCGACGCTTATCGATAAAAACGTAATCGCCGCCATTCGCAGACTGATCCCGCTGGCCCCGCTGCACAACCCGGCGAATCTGCTGGGCATTGAAGTCGCCATCCAAAGCGCCCCGCAAGTGCCCCAGGTTGCCGTGTTTGATACCGCCTTTCATCAGTCGATTCCGGTGCATGCATTTCGCTACGCCATCCCGCAGGATCTCTATGAAGCTCACCATGTACGCCGCTATGGCTTCCATGGTACATCGCACCATTATGTCGCCAAACAGGCTGCAAAGTTAATGGATCGACCCCTGAAAACATTAAACCTGGTTACCCTGCACCTGGGAAACGGCGCCAGCGCAACTGCTGTAAAGGGGGGTAAAAGTATTGATACGTCCATGGGCATGACACCGTTGGAGGGATTGATCATGGGGACCCGCAGCGGTGATATCGACCCGGCCATTATCTTTTATTTGAAAAGAAAAACCGCTCTGGCAAGAGATGCGGTTGAATCCATACTGAACACGGAAAGCGGCCTGAAAGGAATCTGCGGCGTCAACGACATGCGCCAAATTGAAAAACTCGCCCGAAACGGCAATTCCCAGGCAAAGCTGGCAATCGAGATGGTTTGCTACCGCATTAAAAAATATATCGGCGCATACAGCGCGGTCCTGGGCCGACTCGATGCATTGATTTTTACAGCCGGCATCGGCGAAAAATCATCTCTGATTCGTGCCGGTTCCTGCCAGGGGCTGGCGCACCTGGGCATCGAGGTCGATCCTGACAAAAATAACCGCAGATCCAAAGAAGCCTTCGAGATTCAGGCCCAGAACAGCGCCGTCAAGGTGCTTGTTATTCCAACCAACGAAGAACTCGAAATTGCTGAACAGACCGTAGCCTGCATCCGAAAATCATCTACTTCCAGGTAAACGGAAAGCGGCAAAAGGGGTGATAATGTAAAGCCGTTATCTGACAATGGAAAAAATCCTTGCTTCTAGAAGCAAAAAAAAATATGAGTCTTGGTAGGGGGAATCTTTAGGCTAAAATGAGAGTGGAGAACAGGAGATCTAAAATGGTGACGAAGCGTATCCTTTACAAAGTCGAGCGGTTAATCGTTCTTATCCTGCTTTTGTTGATGATGGTCGCCTTGTTGGCTTCAACTGTCGAACTCGTCATCATCCTGGCTCAAGAGCTTCTGGAACCTCCACTGCTTCTTTTGAACGTTAAAGAGATGCTGAACGTATTTGCCTTTTTTCTCATGGTCTTGGTTGGTCTGGAGTTGGTTGAAACCATCAAAATCTACCTCGAGGATGATGTTTTTCATGTCGAGGTGGTGGTCCTGGTTGCTATCATTGCGGTTGCGAGAAAAATAATAATTATTGATTACGAATCGGTAACGTATTCGATGCTGCTCAGCGTAGCCGCGCTTATGATCGCGCTTTCCATGGGTTATTTCCTATTGAAACGAGCGACCATGCCTTCATGTTCCAAAGAAGTTGCTGAAGAT
>JASFGM010000311.1:0-4751 GCA_050123755.1 Desulfobacterales bacterium | reverse complement strand
GTGATAGCCCGCTGCGGCAATCATGGCTGCATTATCGCCGCACAGATGGATGGAAGGAATGTGGACTTTTTGTCCTTTTTGTTTCGCTGCATGCCTGACTCGGTCCCTTAGACCGCTGTTGGCGGCAACCCCGCCGACGATCGCGATGTGCTCACAGTTCATTTGCAGAGCAGCATTGATTACCTTATAGGCCAACACCTCAACCACAGCTTCCTGAAATCCGGCAGCAATATCTGCCTTGCGGGTTTTATCGTCTGATGGGTGTTTGGAAATGTAAAGACTCACTGCTGTTTTAATCCCGCTGAAACTGAAGTCAAAGTCGGATTTATCCAGCCAAGGACGCGGAAAAGCAATTTTTCTGGGATCACCGTCTTTAGCAAGCCTGTCAATAACACGCCCACCAGGATAACCCAAGCCAAGCAATTTAGCGACCTTATCAAATGCCTCTCCGGCCGCATCATCCCGGGTCTGCCCCATGTTCTCAATGGTGGTGTGGGAAGTTACATAATAAATAGCAGTGTGACCACCTGATGCCAGCAGCGCCACGAAGGGAAATGGTGGGGATTCTTTTTCCAGAAAAACCGAGTTGATATGGCCTTCCAGATGATTCACCCCGACCAACGGAATAGCTAATGAATAAGCGTAGGCTTTGGCAAACGCAAACCCCACCAGCAAAGCCCCGACCAGTCCAGGCCCTCGGGTGACGGCAATGGCATCGATCTGATCTGTTTTTAAGCCCGATTCGCGAATGGCTTCCGTAACCACCGGCACAATCGCCTCAACATGTTTTCTGGAGGCCAGCTCGGGAACAACGCCACCGTAACGATGATGCACTGCGACCTGAGAAGAAACCATTGAAGATAAAATATCAGTTCCGTTTTGCACAACGGCCGCAGCAGTTTCATCGCATGATGTTTCTAAACCTAGTATATACATCGGAGATATTCTTGCGTCCTGATGTTGCTCCTTTTTCTGCTGATATCTAACCTGTGAACCTTTGAACGTTGTACCTTTGAACCAGGAGACCGACATCTGAAATTATAGTCATTACGATTTTTGAAAAGTAATTGTGGAACTTGATCATAGAGGAGGATATTGATTATTTTTTCCGGGTTGACACTCTCCGAGCATCAGTTTTGCCGGCGACTCAACCCTTGCAAATGGCGCCAGCAGTCCGCCCTGCGGCAATCCAGTCAAAAATACGGATTATTTTTTTGATAATTTTCCCCAATATGGATTGAATCACTTCTTGGCCGTCTTTGTTTTTGAAACGCTTACTCCCATATTAAGCGCTTGTCGGTTTCTCTGCAATCACGAATTTCGCCGATTACAAATGCACGATCATTCATTGCCTCTACCCGCTGCAAAACATCTAAAACGGCGTTATCAGGCACAACAATTATCATTCCAAGCCCCATATTAAATGCCCGCGCCATTTCTTTTTCGGAGATATTGCCCGCCTGCTGCAAAAAAGAAAAAATGGGTGGGACATCCCAGCTCTCCTTACGAATTAAGATGCTACAGGCCTGCGGCACAACCCGTACGAGATTATCAGAAATGCCGCCGCCGGTGATATGCGCAATACCGTGGATTGGAAGATCTTTAAGAAGACCTTTTACGGTTGCTGCGTATATTCGGGTCGGTGTCAGCAATTCTTCGCCAATGGTTTTACCCAGTTCAGGTATAGTCTCGTCAATTTTTAATTTGAGTACCTCAAAACAAATTTTGCGAACCAGCGAATACCCGTTGCTGTGTAAGCCGCTAGAGGCAATACCAATCAGCTTATGCCCCACACGAATTTCCGTTCCGTCGATAATTTTACTGTTATCCACAATTCCGACAGCAAATCCGGCCATATCATATTCATTGGTCTCGTAGAATCCGGGCATTTCAGCTGTTTCGCCACCTAACAGCGGGCATTGCGCTTGCTTGCATCCATCGGCAATTCCTTTAATAATATTCGCAACGCGCTGATTGTCAATTTTTCCCATCGAAAGATAGTCAAGAAAGAAAAGTGGCTTTGCACCCTGAACTATGATATCGTTGACGCACATTGCCACCAGATCGATACCGACCGTATCGTGTTTATCCAGCATAAATGCGATCTTAAGCTTGGTTCCAACCCCATCGGTCGAACTGACCAAGACCGGTCTATCCAGGTTTGCAAGATTGAGAGAAAAAAGGCCGCCAAATCCACCGATATCGCTAATGACACCGGAGCGGAAAGTTTGTTTGGCAATCTCACCGATGATATCCACCAGCTTATTGGCCTTATCAATATCAACGCCGGCATCGGCATATGTGAGGGACTCCTTCATATTGGTCTCCAGATTTTAAGCCTTAGTCGTGGGTGCTTAATTTTAATTTTTGTGCTTTTAGTGGCAAAATATTTACGCCACCAAGACACCCAGACGCAAAGATGAACAATAACTGAAGGTTTTCTTTGTGTTTTGGTGCCTTTGTGGCAATTTGTTCCGGCTTGTCCGGATTAGGGCTTAAATCGATCGATTTTTGTGCGATTTAAGTATATTAATCTAAGACCCAATCACGAAAACGCTTGAAAATTAATCCGATCCGGCATAAAAGTCAAAACAATTTTTTTTGAAGACAAATACGCAAAACGCGTCAGCGGCCACACGAAGAACGGATAGTCGGTGACTCAAAAAGCGTATATGGAGGCGCTTATGTTTACGTTTGCCAGACTAGATCGTCTACCGCCGTATGTATTTGCAACGGTCAATGAAATTAAAATGGAAGCCAGACGGGCGGGTCAAGACATTATTGACCTGGGAATGGGAAATCCGGATTTGGGCACCCCGCAACATATCGTCGACAAACTTATTGAGGCGGCCCAAAAGCCGCATAATCACCGCTACTCGGCCTCAATGGGAATTACCAAACTGCGAATGGCCATTGCCAATTGGTATGACCGCAGATATGGCGTGCCCATCGACCCGGACAAAGAAGCGATTGCAACCATCGGTGTCAAAGAAGGGATGTCGCATTTGATTCTGGTTACGATCCGGCCGGGGGATGTTGTTTTTACCCCGAATCCGACCTACCCGATTCATCCTTATTCAGCCATCATCTCGGGCGGGGATGTAAGAGGGATACCCTTGGGTCCGGAAGCCGATTTTTTTGAAAATCTTCTATCCGCAACCAAAACAACATGGCCAAGGCCTAAAGTCTTAATTATCAGTTACCCCCACAACCCCACCACTGAGGTTGTTGATCTGGCTTTTTTTCAAAAGATCGTCGATTATGCCAAAGAGCATAACATCATGGTCATACATGACTTCGCCTATGCGGACCTGGTATTTGATGAGTATAAAGCCCCAAGCTTTCTTCAGGCAAAAGGCGCTAAAGACGTCGGTGTTGAGTTTTTCTCTCTATCAAAAAGCTACAGCATGCCGGGATGGCGCGTGGGCTTTTGCGTGGGCAACCCGCAAATTATTTCGGCTTTACGCCGCATCAAAAGCTATCTCGATTATGGTATTTTTCAGCCGATCCAGATTGCATCTATCATTGCATTAAACGGGGACTATGATTGTGTCGAACAAATCCGGGAGACATACAAAGAAAGAAGGGACGCACTGGTCGATGGCTTAAACCGTATCGGCTGGAATATTCAAAGTCCCAAAGGTACCATGTTTGTGTGGGCAAAGATTCCTGAAAGATTTATTGAAATGGGCTCGGTGGAATTTGCTAAGATGCTAATCGCAGAGGCCCAGGTTGCCGTATCACCGGGCCTGGGTTTTGGAGAATACGGAGATCAATATGTTCGTTTTGCGTTGATTGAAAATCCCATGCGGATTAGTCAGGCTATCAGGGGGATACGTAAGATCATGTGATTCTGGCCGCTGGCTCCTGGCTGCTGGTCGCTGGCTACTAAAATGGTAGATTCATCGAAACAGTGCCAAAATTAACAAATAACGCTAAGTGACAGGCTGCTCCAAGTCTAAAAAAGCCAGTGACAAGAAGCCAGAAGCCGGCGGCAATATTTTTTGGCACTGTTGCATCGGAAAAAACGAGATGCGGATAAAGGAGTCGTACAAATGAAAAGGATCAACGTGGGTTTACTCGGTTGCGGCACGGTGGGTACCGGCGTAGCTAAATTGCTTATTGACAGCAGCCAGGTGATTGGCGCACGCCTGGGGGCGAACTTGAATCTCAAATGGGTTGCCGATATAGACATCGAAACAGACCGCGGGATCCAATTTAATAAAGGTGTGCTGACCACCGATGCAAACTCGGTCGTCAATGATCCGGATATCGATATCATCATCGAAATGATTGGCGGAGAAGAAATTGCCAAAGAACTTATTTTAAAAGCCATCACAAACGGCAAACAGGTCATCACGGCCAACAAGGCGCTTTTAGCCAGTCAGGGAAATGCACTCTTTAAAGCTGCCGCAGAAAAAGGTGTAGACCTGGCCTTTGAGGCCGCTGTAGGCGGTTGCATGCCGATCATCAAAGCCATGCGGGAATCGTTGGTTGCAAATCGCATCCAATCAATGATCGGCATTTTAAATGGTACCTGTAATTATATTTTAACCAAAATTACTGAAGAAAGACGCGCATTCGGCGATGCCCTGACTGAAGCACAGACCAGAGGCTACGCCGAAGCTGATCCCACCCTGGATGTCGAGGGGATCGATACAGCCCATAAGATTGCCATCCTGACGGCGCTGGCCTACGGGATGGAAATTAATTTACCGGAAGTTTACATTGAAGGCATCACCAAGATTACG
>JASFGM010000310.1:0-4756 GCA_050123755.1 Desulfobacterales bacterium | reverse complement strand
CAAAGATCTTTTTAATTCTTTTAAAACCGATTTTGATATTAAAATCGAGAAGAAACGCTTACGATCCGAAACAGCCGCCACCCGGATTGTGTTGTTCAAGATGAGGTTTCATAATTTGCATTGAGGTCGCAATTACGATACAATGTAGGCGGGAGAAAAGAAATGACGCAAGAATTATTTAACGGCAAAGAACGAAGAGCGTATGTCCGGTTTGAAGCCTCTCTTCCTGTACGGTTTAAGATTTCAGGAAAGGAAATGAGTAAAATTTATGCGGCAACCACAAAAAATATGAGCCACGGGGGACTTTGTCTGGAGGTTCATCAGGATAAAGAAGAACTCATAGAGAAATTATCCACTGTTGACCCCAAATTGGGAATTGATCTTGACGCTTTGATACCCAAACCGGGCGTGGCAGGTTCTGAAAAGCCCGTATGGGTCGATAGCAGGGTGGATTGGATGCGGAAGCCAAACCTTAAAAATCCGACGCTTCTAATGGGTCTCAGATTTGAGGATTTAACCCCAGCGGCCCGCAGAAAGATTCACAGCTATATTGTTGATGAATTTGTCAGGCGTTATGAAAAACCAGACTGAGGTGGGCCTAATTAAAATCGTAATCCTTATATGATTCCAAGTTCCAAGCACCAAATCTCCACGTTAAATTGAGCTTTCAGGTGTCAGGCGTCGGGTGTCAGCCAGCAAATTTATCAATTAAGTAACCCAAATAAAAAAAAAGAGAGCGGCCGTTTTGGTAAGTTCGTCGGCCGTCTCTCTTTGTGTTTAAGGGCTGAGGTTCTGCCATTCGGGTGGCGTGCCGTCTCGTTCAATCAACGCTTAGCCGCTAAGCGTGCCATTTGATTGAAGGCATTCATATTATCGAGGCTATTGTCCGGCCTCAAGGGACCGGTTTGACATAACAGCCTATTCGATCTTATCCACCAATCCCCAATCCATGGCCTTTTCGGCGCTAAACCAGGTCGTTTTCTTCTCGAGTTCTTCCCACTTGGTTTTATCTAATTTGGAATTGGCAGTTAGCTTACCAATATATCGTTCGCGCAAAAGATGCATCAATTCGTTTTGAGAGCGAATATCCGATGCGGTCTCACGTCCCGGCCACTTCCAGAGAGCGGCTTCATGAACCATGAAAATCGTACCGGGTGCCGCAAAACGTTCGTTGCAGACCGCAAACACCGGCACGGCCGCACTGGCGATGATTCCTGAGGCGTGGGCGGTGATTCGGAATCCTTTTCGTCGGGCGCGCTCGATTTGATCCGCCAGCGCAAGGCCTGAAAAGGCGTCCCCACCGGGTGAATTAATAAACAAGCTGACATCCCGGATTTGGGTGTTGTTTTCTAAAACAACCAGATCATTCCAGAGTCGGGTCACATCAGAAACCGATAGGCCGGAAAAGATCTTAACAAAAGCCCTTTCTTTGGAAATGAAAGACAGCTGCGAAAGATGCCCTTCCTGATTGGGGACCTCCATCGATCTGTTAATCCGCTCTTCATTATTTTCTTGATCAATTTTGACGTTGGTGGGGTTCGTCGCTTCAACTTTTACGACAACCTCCTGGGGGGCCTGGGCTTGTCCGGTTGGCATCGAGGCACAACTCACTAGAAAAAGACCCAAAGTCATACCGATTATAATGTTTTTCCACATGGCAGAACCTCCTAATTTTTTTAATTAAAATTGTTGTACTGGTAAGTAAAGCAAGATTTATACCAAATTTTTTTATTAAATGAATCAAAATATATCTTTTTAATATCAGAATATTAGGGGATTATTTGAATTCGACCGGAAGCCTCACAACCCGGAATTTTTTACCGGAGTCAGGGATTTGACATTGGTGAGTCAGCAATGCCCACAATATTTCGTGCAATTCGCATGCTGTTCAAAAGATGCCTAACTGAATGAAATTAATGTTCAAATTTCAAGTCTTTGTAAAATTAGCCGATATTAACTTTAATACCTAACCCGGGCAAGCCGGAACAAATTGCCACAAAGACCCCAAGACACAAAGGCAACCTTCGGTTACGGTTCATCTTTGCGTCTTGGTGGCGTAAATGTTTTGTCACAAAATGCAAAAAAGAATTTCTGGGGTACCAGCGCAGTTTTGGTGGCCCGTGATCATCAAGGCAGATGAAGCATCTTGAAGGCGCATTGCACAAAAATAAGAGGAACCAGCGGGTGACAGCAGCAAAACAAAAGCGAAAGATTTCGGATTTAAATCCAGATATTTGGATCATATCTAAAGGCCGGGATTCTCAATTTGACTTGAGTGCGATTGAAAGCGGTAAAAATTCAGGCGCAGTTAAAGAATATCAAATTTCTGATATCGCCCGCTACCTGCTTAATCCCAACCCCATTGAAGTTGAGAAAAGACTAATTGGCTGTGAAATTCACTATCCTCAGCGCACCGCAACTAAAATTATTCGAAACATTAAACGCCTATTCCCCCGCAGACTGCGCAAGCGCTGGAATGGCAATGGCATCCCGCCGGAGGTATTAATATCAAATTGTAAGATAAAGATACCGTCTTTGAAAGATAAGGATTTCGAATCCTACTTGAACAGCATTTATGAGTCTTTGCGCGCCTATGACGCTGTTTCCAAAAGATTACCCCAGCTTGATCCCTATAAAATCGCCCATATCATCGGAATTTGTCAGGATATTGGCGGAAATTTTTCCTATCTGAAACTCCAGGGCAGCATCGATGACAAACTAAAATATGTGAATAATTATGTTTCAAAAAGTGTCGGTGTCCTTCTTCGAAAGGCCCATATCGCCGAGGGATTGTTTGAAATGCGAGGCTTTGATTTTGGCGCTTATGATTCCGGTCGTACCCACCGTTTGGTCGCCTATCAAAAAAATGGAAAACCGAGCTGTTGCGTTTTGAATTCGAATAATAAAGTCGATTTTGCGATAGATGATGCCGAGCTAATCAAATACATGCTCTTACTGGAGCAGTCGCTCAAAGCCGACGCAAACCTCAAAAATGCCTTTGATTTGTGTATCCGAAACCAGGCAAGTCCCTTTAAATTATTCCTTAATCGACAGCTTGAAGTTGACTACTCCAAATCCCCGTTTCCAGAAATTTATCGCAATATTTTGAAAGCGAAAAACATCGATCCAAATCAGCAAAATCTAATTAGACCCGCTTTGAATTATTTACAGATCGGGATTTCATTCAATTATATTCCACAGTCCAATGGTGCTGAAGAAAAGATGATGACGCTGATTTCGGTTCTTCATGATTTAAGAGCGCTTGACGTGCTCAGGAAGAATTTGCCGCAGGTTTATGCTGAAATCAGCAAATACGTAAGTGTATCAGAAGCCGGAAAGTTTTATCTCCTGGATTCAATAGAAGGTTTCAACCATGACGAGTGATTACAAAGCCAATGATTATGAGTGGATAAAAGAGTTGCTGGATTATCCCCGTACACTGGAAAAGCGTCTTAATTTTTTTGAAGATACCTCCCAGATTGCCGTTCCCGAAGATCCCATTGACAGGGTCATATTCCAGGACAAGGCTAAACGCGCCATACGGAAAATTGCGCAAAACAGGGGACACATCCTTATGGTGGGAAGGCCGGGAACCGGTAAATCCATGCTGGCAAATATGTTCAAGGAAGTTTTGGAACAATCCCTCGGTGACTATTTGCGGCCCCAGGAAGCCATCATTGGCTACCCGGGAAAAGATAAAAACCATGTGCGCATTGCATATGAAGATCCTGAGAAAATAGAGCATTTACTTGATATGCTTATGAAGGGGATCGATTCGGCCAGAGATAGTGTGGATGAGTTCAGTCTTGCGGATCAAATCCAATCCTCCCGTAAGGCCAAACAAGGTCTGCTTGTGGCGGCCGTTATCGCCCTCGCCGCCGGTATATTTTTCCCGGCTGCGTTTGTTGTCGCCGGACTGACCGGAATGGGCGCCATATTCATGTATATGCAGGAGAACAATCACAAAGCCCAGGAGAAAATTCAAAGGGAATCCATTTCTGATCGCCGAAATGCGGTCAAACATCTGGACGATATGGTGCCCGACCTTTTATATGATCCCAGAAAAGACAAGGATTTAATGGCCAGAATATCTGAACCGGATGCCAGAAACATGAAGGGTGGATTTCGTCACGATCCCTACCAGTCGGGAAATCTTGAAACACCCTGCCACAAGCGTGCTTACCTGGGCGCTCATGCAAAATCTCCGATTATTTACATCGATGAATTAAAAACCTTGATTAAAGTGGGATATATGGCGGAATTGTTGGAGATCATGCAAAATAAGCAGTATATCCTCGAGGGCGGCAGAAATACCGGCAGCGGCGCCGCCGACCGATCCGAGAACCATTTAAGGGCCGATAACATTATTGTCGCCTGCTGCAACCATGATACGCTGCAGCATCTTCAGGAAGACGGTGAAGGCGCATTTCTGAGCCGCATCGAAGATAAAGGCGAAATCATTCAAATGGAAAGTGCCGTACCCGAAACGGCTGAAAATATCCGGCAGGTGGCCCAATATGTTAAACAGGAAGTTATCAACCTTGGCGAAGAGTTTAAGGATTGCTGGGGAGAAATTATCGCCCAGGAAGGCTATGTGAGTGTCAAACAGCGCAGCGAATATATATTCGGTAAAACGCTTCCCGCTGATTTTAAGCTGCAGGAACGTGAAATTTGCAGAAGCGCTGTTCTTGAAATTATCAAAGAACTCAGATGCCGCGCTGCGGATGGAAAACTGAGCGGCATTTTACGGCCGATA
>JASFGM010000309.1:0-4765 GCA_050123755.1 Desulfobacterales bacterium | reverse complement strand
TAAAGCAGATTTCCCGCAAGATCAGGCAAATCCTGGACGCCTGACCCCAAAAGGTGCTGCATTACTTCCGCCGATTCCAGCCTAATCTAGACGTTTGCGAAAGCGATTCACCGCCAGCGGAAAAACGACCCCCCCTAATATCGCCAGGCCCAAAAACTGGGGCCAAAGCGCGTTCAGTCCTGTTCCCTTGAGGAAAATTCCCCTGACGATCACCAGAAAGTACTGCAATGGGTTCAAATACGTGAACCATTGAACCAGCGTCGGCATGTTGGCGATGGGGAACACAAAACCGCTCAGCATAAAAAAAGGCAGGATGAAAAAGAAATTTGTCATCATGGCCTGCTGCTGCGTTTTGGAAACCGTGGAAATAAAAAGTCCGATGCCCAGCGTGCTCATCAGGAAAATAAAGGTGGCACCGAGCAATAAGAATGCATTTCCGACCATCGGGATTTTAAACCAGAGTATGGCAAAGGTAATCACCAGCACCATTTGGGCCTGGGAAATGAGTATAAACGGAATGGTCTTGCCCAGAATCAGCTCAAAGGGTTTTAGGGGCGTTACGATGAGCTGTTCCATGGTACCGGATTCCCTTTCGCGCACAATCGCCATGGAGGTGAACAGCAAAGAGAGCAACATCACCAGAAATGCAACAATACCCGGCACATAAAAATACTGGCTGTCCAGGTTCGGATTATACCAGGTGCGGATGCGCCCGTCGATTTCTCCATAATCGACCCGTTTGGCATAAAGCTCCCTGATGAGCCGGGTATTGAAGCTGTCCAGCACTGACATGGTGTAAGAAATCCTGATTGAAGCCATATTGCTCATGCTGCCGTCGGCCAGTATCTGGATTTCAGCAGTCTGCCTTTTGCGAATTTGTGAACTGAAATCCGGCGGAATTGTAACGCCCAAATCGATCTTCCGCTGAAGCAACAGGCGCTCAAGGTCGGCGGAACGATTCAAATAATAGGTGACCCTGAACGTTTTGTTGCCGTCGATGGTGTCGATGAGCCGGCGGCTTTCAGGCGTACGCGATTGATCGATGAGCCCCACCCGGATGTCGCGGACATCGGTGGTCACCACATAACCAAAAACAATTAGCTGAACCACCGGTGCAATGATCAGCAACGGCCTGTTCTTTTTGTCCCGGAAGAGCTGAATAAACTCTTTTCTGACCAACTCGCGGATTCTCAAGAGGCTCATCTCATAAGCCCTCCTTTTTTAGAATGACCACGTTGACGGTGCTCAAAAATAAAAACATCAGAAAAAGAACCAGGAAGCTGGGCCACAGGTAAAAAAGTGTCAAATTCCGCAAATACAGCCCGTTCAAGATATCGATATAGTATGTCGCCGGCACGACATAGGTGATCATTTTGAGAATAGCAGGCATGTTCTCCCGGGGAAACACAAAATTGGAAAGCAAAAGGGACGGCAGATAGGTCACCAGAATCGCCGTCTGATTGGCCACCAATTGGGATTTGGTGAGCGTTGAAATCAACAGCCCGATGCACAGCGCCACCCCTAAATAAATGCATGAGGCCATAATCATCAGCCAGAAGCTGGACTTCATGACCACACCGAACAACAGCTGGCCCATCAAAATCGCCACCAGCACATCGACCAGGCCGATAAAAAAATAGGGCAAGGCTTTTCCGATTAAAAATTCACCCGACCGCACCGGCAGTGACCGGATGGTTTCCATGGTTCCGTTCTCATATTCCCGGGCGATCACCAGAGACGTGAGCAGGGCGCCAACGATCATAATAATCAGTGCGATAATCCCCGGAATGATAAAATTGCGGCTTTCCAGATCCTCGTTAAACCAAATCCGGATGCGCCCCTCTATCGGGGTTTTTATCTTTTCCAGGCCCTGGCGGTTGAGAAATTCAACCAGTTGATTCTGATTGGCCTGTGAAATGAAAGCCGTGATGAAAGCCCGGGTGCTGCCGGCAAAATTTGGGTCGCTGCCGTCAATGATCACCTGCAGCGCACTTTTGCGGTCAGACTTTAAATCCGCTGTCCAGCCGGGCGGGATCAAGATGGCTAGAATGGCCTGGTTTCGATCGAGGTGCTCAATGGCCGCGGAACTATTGCTCAGATGGGCAACGATCTTGAAATAAACGGAAGCGTTCAGTTTGCGGATAAAATCGCGGCTCGCCAGGGTTTTATCATGGTCAACCACCACAGTCCGTATATTTTCTACATCCAGACTGAGCGCATAACCGAAAAGTAAAATTAAAAGCAGGGGAATAAAAAACGCCAGGTAAAGGCTGCGGAAATCCCGGATAAGGTGGAAATATTCTTTTCGGGCAATGGCCTTTACGTTTCTCGTATTCACGGGGTCCTCCGGGCCATCAACTTGACAAAGGCAGCGTTTAAGTCCGCATCCGGCTGATCCGGCAATACCTTGCGGATAATCTCAGGCGGCGGGCCGGCGGCGACAATTTTGCCTTCGTTGATCATGACCACCCGGTTGCAATGCCGGGCCTCGTCCATATAGTGAGTGGTTACGAAAACAGTAACACCTTCTGAGGTGAGCTGCTTGATGAATTCCCAAAAATGCCGGCGGGTAATTGGATCCACACCGGAGGTGGGTTCATCCAGGAACAATAATTTCGGCCGGTGTAAAAGGGCGCAGCCCAATGCCAGGCGCTGGCGCCATCCCGGCGGCAGCTCACGGGTCAGACGGTTTCGCACGTGGGTCAAGCGGGTAATCTTCAGGACTTCTTGCGTGCGCGCTTTCCAGAAACGCGACGGGACATCGTATATGCCCAGGTAAAACCGGATGTTTTCAAAAGGGGTCATGTCCAGATATAAAGAAAACTTCTGGGACATGTAACCGATGGCCTGTTTGATGTCCTCAGCCTGGGTGAAAATATCATATCCGGCCACGTGGCCACTGCCGGCGCTGGGGGAGACGATGCCGCAGAGCATGCGAATGGTGGTGGATTTGCCGGCCCCGTTGGGCCCCAGGAATCCGAAAATTTCTCCGGTTCGCACGGAAAATGAAATCCGATCAACAGCCACAAATTGACCGAATCGTTTTTCCAGATCTAACACATTTAGCGCTTCAGGATCCAAATCCTTCCTCAGCAATGGCATTATCTGTCGCCTGGATCCGGTGAATTATGGCTTCTTCAAGATCCGAAAAATCAGCCTGGATTTCATGGGGCGCTGCAATGGCAAGAATGCGGCCATTGTGCATCAGAATCAGCTGGTCACATGTTTCACCTTCATCCAGATAGGCGGTGGAAACTAGAACGGTCATCCCGTTTCGTTTCATTTCAACCAGAATATCCCAGAATTCCTGGCGGGACACCGGATCAACGCCGTTGGTCGGTTCATCCAGGATCAGTGCTTTGGGTTGGTGCACAAGCACACAGGCCAATCCCAGTTTTTGTTTCATCCCGCCCGACAGATCGCCGGCTTTGCGATCTAAGAACGGCAGCAGGTTGGAAAACCCGAGGTAATATTCCCTTCGGCGTGTGCGCTCGGCACCGGTAATGCCGTATATGTCCATAAAAAAATCAAGGTTCTCAGCGACCGTCAAATCTTGATACAGGCCAAAGCGTTGCGGCATATAGCCGATGACTTCCTTCGCCTTGGATTTCTGGCTGGTGACGTCCAAGCCGTCCACAAAAATATTTCCGGATGCCGGGCGCACCATAGTGGCAATCATTCTGAGAAGGGTGGTTTTGCCGGCACCGTCTGATCCCACCAGTCCGTTGATCGTTCCAACGTTGATCCCGAATGTGACAGAGGAAACAGCGTTTAAGGATCCATAGTTCTTGGATACATCAGCCACCTTGATAAATGGCAGATGGTGGCTGTGCGCAGAGGGGTCGACAGCTGTCTGATTATCTGAACCATGCATCGGCGGGCATCCCGGATTTGAGTTCAAAATTCGGATTGGGTATGGCAATTTTAACGAGGTAGACAAGCTTCACCCGTTCTTTATGGGTCTGAATAATCTTGGGCGTAAACTCGCCCTCAGGGGAAATGAAAGAAACGTGCCCGGCATATGTCTTGGAAGGAAACGTATCGATCTTCACATCAACTTTTTGGCCGGGTTGGATTTTCCCGATTTCGGTCTCCTCCACAAAAACCTTCAAATCCACTTTGGATAAATCGGACAGGGAAAGGACTTCCTGTCCGGGAGTCACAACTTCGCCGGGTTCCACATTGCGGCTCACAAGGATTCCCTTGAACGGAGCCCTCAGTTCTGTGTGCTTCAGACGAATCTTGGCCACTTCGAACGCTGCGCTGACTGAAAGAACCTGAGCTTTCGCTGCCTTCACCTCGCTTTCGGTGGCCTCGATTTTTTTTAAACTATCCCTGGCCTGCCTGGCGGCGGCGCGGCCTTCGGTCAGTTTTGATCGGGCGGTCTCGATCGATTCTTTCCGATATCCTTCTTTCAAAAGTTCATAGGCTTTCTTGGCCCGCTCAAATTCTTTCAAGGCCGTTTCGTATTTAAGATCTTTGGTATCCTTATCTTTTTCAGCAATAATCTTTCTTTCGAAGAGCTTGTCAAACCGGATCTTATCTTTGCGCGCTTCTTCCAAAGTGAACCGGGCCTCTTCAAATGCCAGCCGGGCCTGTTCCACTTCCTGGGTGCGATAGCCGGCTTCAAGTTCAGCCAGCTGGGATTGAAGCGCCCTGGCGCCGGCCTCAGCTTTATCCACCTCCGCAGGAAGAACGTTGCGATTAATCTCCAATAGGGTTTCCAGCTGTTTCAAGTTTTCCCCGGCACGCATCAGATCGGCCT
>JASFGM010000308.1:0-4766 GCA_050123755.1 Desulfobacterales bacterium | reverse complement strand
GGAGAAGTGTTACACCATCCAAAACATTAAGGGGCCGCAAAGCGAGGGAGAAACACTGCTATCTTATGATGAAAAGGATGACGATATTCTGCGGAAACTGGTTTCTTTAAAATCCAACTACCAGTCACTAAACAAAATTTTACAGGGAAGCACCTGCTCCATTGTGCTGGTATTTAATCCGGATATGTTGTCCCTGAAAGAATCGATGCGGTTGATTGAAGGCCTAAAAGAGTTGCGCCTTCCGCTTCGCTTGCTCCTTCACAACAAAATTTCCCCTGGTAATCCGGAAACAGCGGACCGTGTCGAAAAAGAACTCAGCAAGGTTACCTCTGCGCAGTTGGAGCGAATTATGTTTCGGCCGGAGTTTCAAGGCAATGAAGATTCGGTTTTGTATCACACAAAAGAAGATCTCACGAAATATTTTTGATCGGGACTAGATAAACATGTTTAAATACCAGCATATTGTGACACAACCGGTATTCTTTTTATTTGTTGCTTTTTCCTTCTTTCTTTCGGTCGTTTATTACTGGGGAAAAAGAGAGAACAAACGGGTGTTTCTTTCCGCATTTAATGACCTGGTCGATGTTATTAAACCCGATGACCAGAAATTTACCAATATCGGCGGGACCGTCGGTCACCACGCCAATTTGATCATAAACAGAAAAGGTCCTTTCTCCAAAGTAGACGCCACCATTACACTCCTTCCGAGACATTCCTTGCTTTACATGCCCATTTCGAAACTGATCATGAGGTTCGACCGGTTGTTTATCACCTTTTATTTGAGAGCGGCGCTTTCCGGAGAAGGGCATTTGATTGAAAAACGATATGCCGGTTTTCGAGGGCCCAAAATAACCAATATAAAGCGGCTGGAAAAAATGGAGCTTAAATGGGGAAAGTACGATTTTTTTCTATATTTTGAAAAAGTTAAGCTGCGCGATCAATTGATGTCCTTTGTACGCAAGAACCCGGATCCCGGAATTGTCCGACATATCGCCATCGTTGCCACCCAGAGAAAATGTTTTCTTTTCATGATACCCCAAAAGGGCAAAGTCAAAGAAAATTTGGCGCCTGTCTATCGCTGGCTCTGCTCGTTATCAAATTAGAACCCATCTCAAAAATGAATTTTAGGCTCAATGGCACTGGGTGCAGGTGTCCTCATTGCGATGGATTTTAAAAATGCTAACAAAGCTGAGTCCGCCCAGAAGCGCACCTTCAAGAGGTTTTATGAAGCCCGGTGGCGCATACCACACCGATGCCGGCTTTGCTCAAAGCATCGGCTGTCAGGTTTGTGGAGCGATGCTTTTCGATATAATTTTGTTCAAAGGCCGGCATCAATCCCTGTTTTTCAATGTCGGCTTTGGCCATGAAGTAGTCCAGAATGTCGGACGGGTGGTCCAGTTCTTTTTCAATCTCGACCTCACCGCCTTCGTGTTTGGCCGAAATGTTAGGCACCTTTTTGGCGATTTCGACCAGTTCATCTCTGCGGTTATAGGGCTGGCGTACAATGGATTTCCAGGTTTCGGTAATGTGGTGTTCAAACCGAACCACATCTTCCAGGCCCAAGATCTTGCGGATTTCTGCCGCTTTACGGATGGTCTCATTGTTGGCCGAGTTGGACAAATTAAATCCGATCAAGGACGTGGTGCCATCATCACGGGAAAACAGGCGAGCGGTGGTCAGGGTCCACAGGATTGAAAACGGATTGTCATTGCCCATAAACACCGAGATTTTAAACTCATTATTGACACCCAGCTTATGCAGTAAATATCCCACCAGAACGGTTCCGGGATTAATGTTGAGTACCTGCTGCACACCATAGGTCGTGTAAAATTTAAGATACTCTTTAACCCATTGGATCGGATATTCGTTGGGCTGTCCAATTCCGCCAAAATATCCGGTGATCGTTTCGGGACCGCCCAGGTGTATATTGGACCCGTCGGTTCCTTTGGTATCCAGCGTTTCGACATAGGTGGCACCGATGATCTGCATCGCTGCTGCGGTGGCCCTGATATCACCATTGTCGGTTTCCTGTTCGGCCATGTTGCGCACCCGAATGTAGCGGCCGGGCATCAATTCGCCTTTATCAATGCTGCGCCGGGCTTCACTGATGAGCCACGGAAAATACTGCAATGCGCTGATTTCCAGGGTAACCGCATTTTGTTGATCGATTTTTGCCGATTTTGCTTTAGGGCCCAGAACACGATCATAATAAGCTGGCATGGAAATAAACGCATCGCCGTCTTTTTGCTCCATCAACCAGTTGAGGTCGTCTGCATAAGGCGATTTGGCGTCTTTGAGGCCGGCCATTAAATTTTCAAATTCGGCGGCTTCCTGGGCCCGGCGATTGATCTCCTGCGGTCCGCCAAACGCTTCAATAACCTCAAGCAACTCATTGATGAGTTCGTTGTCCGGATCCGTCAAAAGCGTATTGATTTCCTCCAGATGGCTATTCGAGATTTTTAGCAGATTTCTTAGATCATCCATTTTAATCCTCTCATCTGTACTAAAAATAAGTGAGCTAAAGTGACTAAAGTGATCTAAAATGCCTAAAGTTGAGGAATTCTTTCATTTAATTAAATGATTGAGCGAAGCGATACCATAACTTTAGGCACTTCGAACTTTAGTTCACTTTAGGCACTTCGTGAAAACTTATCCCCGGTTATGATTGGGGGAATAAAAGCTGCGTTTAGTCTATACTTTGTTACCAAGACCCTACTTAAATTCCGCATCAAACTTTTCTTTTTCACCGGAGAGCATGTGATAGCAATGATCGTCTTCCGGAAACTTACCGGCTCTGACTTCGGTAACATATTCCTTCATGGCGTCGGTAACGGTTTCGGCGACATTGCAGTATTTTTTAACAAACTTCGGGGTAAAGGCCTGGAATTGGCCGATCATGTCTGAAACGATCAGCAGCTGGCCGTCACAATCCGGTCCCGCACCGATAGACAGAACCGGAAGGCTTAATTCTTTGGTGATATAGGCGGCCACTTCCGGCGGGATGGCTTCCAGCAAAATCATTTGAGCGCCGGCCTCCTGAACCGCCAGTGCATCCTCAATGACGATTCGGGCCGTTTCCAGCGTGCGGCCCTGTGCTTTGTGTCCACCCAGCTGGCCCGAACTCTGCGGGGTTAGGCCGATATGGCCCATTACCAGGATGCCGGCCTCGACGATGGCCTTGATCTGGGGAACCACCCGCACGCCGCCTTCCAGCTTAACGGCATCACAGCCGGCTTCTTTCAGAAACCGGCCGGCATTTTCAACCGCTTTGTCCAGTGCGCTTTGATAAGACATAAAGGGCATGTCACCGATGATAAATGTATTCGGCGCGCCGCGCCGAACGGCTTCAGAATGATAGATGCATTGATCCATGACCACCGGCACGGTTCCCGGATACCCGTAGACACACATACCCAGCGAGTCACCCACCAGCAGCATATCCAGCCCGGCCGCTTCCGCGAATTGGGCGGTGGGGTAGTCATAGGCGGTCAGAAACGTAATCTTGTCGCCTTCCTGTTTCATCTGCACAAAATCGTGAATCATTTTTTTCTTTGCCATATCAGCTCTCCTCAAGGTGTTTGATAAATATCTAGAAGCTACAGCTGTTTCATTTAATCGTACCATTTGCTTATCAAAAAATAAATGGGAACGATTAAATTCATCCTGTAGCCAAATTAAGAATCATGACTATAATATATGAAATAATCAGTCAATGCGGCGTGTTTCATCTGAAAACACGGTCTTGGGGTGGTTGTCAAAAAAACGTTCCGGTATTGAAACGTTTTTTCTACAACCCTACATTCGCTTATCCCGCGCCTCCGAATTCGGAACATTATTATGGAAAACGGTATAATTTGCTGCCGAGCCTATTTTACAAAATGAAGGTGACGTTGAAGCCAATGCAGCTTTTAGCGCTTATATTGATTTGTTTTCTATTGATTCCCGGTCTTGCCATTGCACAAGATAACCCGCCCGATGCCAAAACCCTGCAAAGCTGGGTGCAGGCGATGAAAAAATCTCCCCGGGGGCCATTCGAGCATATTCGCTGGTTTTGCAACGACGGCAGCATCCAGCTTCCGCAAGAATACGCGTGCAAGGAACATGGCGGCGGCGTGCAACACGGCGAATGGACCCAACGTGTCCGCACGATGCGCGCCCATGGCTACCATGTTGCCAATATTTTTGCCGATATTGACGCTCAAGATTTTATAGCGGGTGCACAGCATGAAACCATCCTGAAGCAGATGCTGCTGGAGCAGTTTCTAATTGAAGCAGACGATGGCTGGATTTTCCGTCGAGCACGTTATTATCGCGGCGCCCTGCAGGCTGAAGATGAAGCCAATTCCGGGCGGGCGCTTTTGCTGGAACTGGCCACTGAACCCGGCTGGCACAAAAATCGGTTTCTTTTGCTGCGCGAAGCGGTGCGCTTTATTCCCCATGGATACCGCGGCGCACCGATTACCGAAATGCGCCAGCTTTCCCGGAACCTGGCCGAAAAGGACCGCAATTTTGAATCCCTGCGAATAAAGCTGCACGTTAAGCCTGAAGCCAAAGATGGACAACGCGTGCGCGAATATGCGGGCGCTAAGGGAAGGCCCGAGCTTGCGGATGACTATGCACATCTTGCCGAGATTATCGAAAATATTTTCCGGTCCCGGGATGTCGCCGCCGAGGTCAGTCTACTTGCCAGACGATTCAAAAATCCCCGGCTTGCCGCAAACCTGCGCCAATACGCCGGGAAATTATCCAATCAAAATGATGCCGAT
>JASFGM010000307.1:0-4777 GCA_050123755.1 Desulfobacterales bacterium | reverse complement strand
ATCGACCAGCACCGCAACCGAGATACGTTGCATGGCACCGACCGGTTCCAGGGTATGGCTGGTCAGTTTTCCAATCTCATAGTTAACGGTGCGATCCTGCTTTGCAAAGGTGGTATTTTCGTCTTTCACCTGGTTGATATCGGGCGGGTTGTTTTCGGGCACATTCGATTGAATGCCCGGAATTCCCTGGGGGATGATATCGTCCTTCTTCGCGGTTTCATTAAACATTTGCTCGCTGCGAACAACCTTGTTTTCAGGAAAGAATCGTTCTTCGGTCTGTTCATAGCGCTTAAAATCCAGAGCACAGGATACCCTTACAATGGCCTTGTTGGCACCCAAGGCCTTTTCGAGCATCGTCAGCAGCCGGCCTTCCAACTTTCGTTCGACTTTGGCCTGATAATCGAGCTGATCCGAGCTGGGTGTCGCCAGACTGGAATCTTCTTTCTGCCCAGCCAGCAATCGTCCGCTACTGTCAACCACCGTGACATTTTGAGGATCCAGTCGCGATACACTTGAAGACACGAGATGAACGATCCCTTGAACCTGTTCTTGAGTCAGCCATTGGCCATGACGGAGTTTTAGCACGACAGAGGCAGAAGCCGACTGTTCGTCTTTAACAAAAAGTGATTTTTCAGGCATGACGATATGCACCCGGCTGCTGTCGACCTCGGCAAATCCGTTGATTGTGCGTGCCAATTCACCCTGAAGGGCCCGCTGATAGTTAACGTTTTGGGCAAACTCGCTCATGCCAAATTTAGTATTATCAAATACCTCAAAACCGATGCTGCCGCCCTGGGGCAACCCTTCGGACGCCAAGTCCATTCGGGTTTCGTAAAGGTGCTTTTGCGGTATGAGAATGGTGCTCCCATTCGAAGAAATCCGATACGGGATTTTCTGCTCTTTGAGTCGGTTTAAAATGACGCCGGCATCCTGTGAGTCCAGATTGGAAAATAACGGATGGAACTCAGGTTGTCCGGCCCAGTTCATTAAAAAAATAAACCCTAAAAGGGAACCGATAACTAAAACTAAAATAGCGATCCGTTTACCGACACTGATGTTTTTCATCAGGTTTTGGAGCTGCACGAATATTTGACGAATGGGCATTCTCTATCTCTCACTTTCAAGCTAGGCTGGCATACGCATCACGGTTTCGTAAGCCGCAATAATTTTATTGCGAATCTGCATCATTAATTGAAATGCAACATCCGCTTTTTCCAGAGAAATCATGGTTTGATGAATATCTTTTTGCTTACCCGCGGCCAAATCGTTTATGGCTTCATCGGCGTTGAGTTTAAGCTGGTTGACTTCATTCAGCGAACGCGCCAGCATTTTCCCAAACGATTCGGGACTCTGGATTTCCTTGGGATTAACGGGTGAGACCGTGTTCGTTAGGGATTCCAATCCGTTTTGAAATGTAATTTGATTCATGATTATTGTCCTATCTCCAGTGCTTTGAGTGCCATCGCCTTGGCAGCTTTTATAGCGGATACATTGGCTTCGTAGCTACGCGTGGCCGAGATCATATTCACCATTTCTTCCATAACGTTTATGTTAGGCATTGCCACATACCCGTTTTTATCGGCTTCCGGATGCTGGGGGTCATATTTTCTAACCGGCTTGCGTGAATCTTCTACAATTCCAATGACGGCAACTTTGGTTAACATCTCTCTCTGCCGGTGGTGCAGCATTTCGCGAAATGAGCCCGCCGGCGCCTGGGCTGCGAAGACGGGATCCTTTCTTCGATAAGGTCCGCCGGCTTTGGTACGTGTCGTATTCATGTTGGCTAAATTAGCCGAAATCAAGTTCATGCGCAGCCGTTGTGCCGACAGTCCCGAAGAGCTAACGTGCAATGCATCAAAAAAATCCATGCTTACTTACCTCCTCCTTGAATGACATTTTTAAGCCCTTGAAATTTGCGTTTAATCATCTGAGCAGCAGCTCGATATAATATTGTGTTTTCAGCCAATTTCCCCATGGTTTCGTCAAGATCGACCGTATTGCCGTCCGCCCTGAAATTCAGTGCCGGCGGATCCGCAGCCTTAAATTTCACATTCGTTGCGGACGGATTGCGTCCATTCAGGTGCTCGGGCTGCGTGCGGACCAGTTCGATGGGGGGCACCGATCTGCCGTTTTTCTTACGTTCATCTTCCATAACAACTTCAAATGCTTTGTAATTCGGCGTATCCATATTGGCAATATTGGCTGTCAGCACTTTGTGCCGCAGTGAACCGATATTTAAGGACTTTTGAAGTGCTGAAATGGACCCTTCAAATAGAAATTGGGTTGGCATTTTTTAAATTCCTCTTTTATTCTTTGTGTTCTTTGTGAGCTTTGTGGTTTTTACCTAAGCATTCATAAAATTCGAGCAAAATTCATACCAATTGGCATCTGTTCTTCCCGTTGCGGGGTTATAAAAATTTATCTTACAATTTCAAGGCCTTTAACATAATTCCATCAATATCTTTCGATGAAGAGATAGGCAAAAGCTACCCGTTTTGAGATTATACCGCTTTTCATAATAATGTTCCGAAATGCGGAATTGCGGCATAAGGGGTTGTAGAAAAAAACGTTTGAACACCGGAACGTTTTTTTGACAATCCCTATAAAATCCATCGACTCAGGCTTTCTCGGGTTTCTGTTTTAAACAACGCCGCACAGCCAGAGCCTATCCGCTTTGCTGGGCTGCCTTTACCTGGGAACTTTCAAGCTCATCTCTATATTCCCTCAACTTATTTCGCAGCGTCCGAATGCTGATGCCCAGTAATTCGGCGGCGCGGGTTCGATTGTCATTGACTTCTTCGAGGGTTTTGTTGATCAACTGTTTTTCCATCTCCCTGACTGTCACACCGGCTTTCATCGGAAATGCCGGCCGGGATTGATCCTCTGAGGCGACAGAATCCAGAATCAGGTGTTCCGGCATCAACTTGGGCCCGCGGCCGATTAAAGCCGCCCGTTCAATTGCATTTTCCAACTCTCGGATATTTCCCTTCCAAGCGCCGCTTTTAAGCTGGGTCATTGCCGCCTCGGATATTTGCGTCATATCCGGGTTATTCAGAGCACTGTATTTTGCCAGGAAATGGTCGGCCAGCAAGGGGATATCGCCTTGGCGCTCCCTCAGCGGGGGAATCGTAATCGGAACAACGTTGATACGATAATACAGGTCTTCCCGAAATTTACCTTTCGAGACGGCCTGTTTTAACTCCACATTGCTGATGGCAACCACCCGGGCCTGCATCGGAACCGTTCGACTCCCGCCGACCCGGTCAATCTCTCTTTCCTGCAAAACACGCAGTAATTTAGCCTGCAACGGGGGTGTCATTTCGCTGATTTCATCCAGCACCACCGTACCCTGTTTGGCCAACTCAAATTTACCCATTTTGCGAGTCACCGCTCCGGTAAATGCTCCTTTTTCATGGCCGAAAAGCTCGCTTTCGGCCAGGCTATCGGGCAAGGCTGCACAGTTAATTGCAACATAGGGTTCATCCTTAAATCCGCTGTGTTCATGGATGTAGGCGGCCAATAGCTCCTTGCCGGTCCCGCTTTCACCCTGGATCAGGATGGTGGATCGACTTGCGGCGACATTACGGGCCAGTTCTAAAATCTCCAGCAGCTTCGGGTCCTGGGTCACCAGGGTCTTGGTGGTGGATTGGATTGTCGCGTTCTGTTTCGAAGACCTGGAGTTCCCGTTAACATCCTGACTTTCCATGACTTTTCTTACCGTGGTTTCCAAGGTTTCAAAGGAAAACGGCTTTAAAAGGTAATCGGCGGCACCGGCCTGCATGGCCTCAACGGCATTGTGGATCGAACCATAAGCGGTGATCATAATAACCGGAATCTGGGGCGATAATTTTTTCACCGCACCCAGAACCTCTATGCCCGACATTTCCGGCATTTTTATATCGGTTATCACCATACTAAAGGCGTCCTTTTTTAGTTTAATCAGCGCCTCGGTCCCGCTGGCAGCACTTTCAACCGAAAATCCCCCTCGATTTAAAGCATGCGAAAGCGCAGTTCTCATCTCGGATTCGTCGTCAACAATCAATATTGGTGCAAGACTCATTGCCGGCAACTCCGTCTTCTCTTTATCATTAAATTCAGGTTTTCTTTTTATTTTCGCGCAGTGGCAATGCGACGATACATTCCGTGCCGTCACCTTCACAACTTGTAATATCAATACTGCCGCCATGCATTTTGGTAATATTGTGTGCGATGGTCAGCCCCAGACCGGTACCTTTATTTCTGGTGGTATAAAAGGGATCGAAGATTTTGGATAGATCCGCTGTGGCTATCCCGCACCCGGTATCACTCAATCGAATTTCAGCCCACTGCGTATCGTCCTGCCGGATGACTTTACGGGTTGAAATTCGCAGCTGACCGCCTTTAGACATGGCCTGAATGGCATTTAAGATCAGATTTAAAAAAACCTGTTTCAGCAGTTCCAGATCCCCGCGGATCTCCAGTGGATGGTCAGCCAACGCCGTTTCGACTTTAATGATGTTTTGCGCATCCAATAAATGCCCTGCAAAAAACAAAGAATCCTTCAAGGCTTCCTGGACATCGAGCACCTGTCGATCAGGCTGTTGATCCGGCCGAATAAAAAGCAGCAAATTGGAGACAATATTATTTATACTTTTCACCCCTGAAGAGATATGCTCGGCAAGTACCTTTAATTCTTCAAAATCCTTCAGATCATCTTTTAACATCGTCGAAAATAGCTCAATGCTGCCGAGCGGGTTTCGAATCTCATGGGCGATTCTAACGGCCATCTCGCCCATAG
>JASFGM010000306.1:0-4779 GCA_050123755.1 Desulfobacterales bacterium | reverse complement strand
GGGCATCGATCCTGAATCCGGTCATTCATCTAAAACACGATCCCGATACCCTTGCCGTGGAAATATACCGGCAAATGGGTGCCAAGCTGGGTTCATCCAAAGGATTGATAAAACAAGCTCTGTACCATGCACTTGAAAGACAACGGCAATTCGTCGCAGACACGCATCAACAGGGAAGCAGAATTCTTCGAAACCTGGATTCAGATGAACCCATCATGATTGTTAGCGGTCGACCCTATAATCTTTACGACGACCGATTGAATTTAAGACTCGGTCAAAATATGGCCAAACTTGGAATAACGGCACTGCCAATGGATTTCATCGACGCCGGCTCGGTGGATCTTACGGAATTTCCGTCTATGTTCTGGGGTTTGGGTGCTCAAATACTGAAAACGACAAAGATCGTGGCCGAAAACTCAAATTATTTCGGCCTGCATCTGACCAACTTCGGCTGTGGAGCGGATTCATTTATAGAGCATTTTTATAAATTTATCATGGGAGATAAACCGTACCTGATCCTCGAACTCGATGAGCACAGTGCCGCAGCCGGTGTAATGACAAGACTCGAAGCTTATAAAAATGTGATTGAAAACAGCATGACTAGATCGCAACCCAAAATGCAACACCAAATGATCACTAGAAGTGGGTTCAAAACCTCAGATCAGGTTCAAGGGCAAGGCGTCAGGCCGATCGGGAAAGCGCAGCATACGTTTGTATGTGAGCATTTACCGGAGTCTGTGCTGCACCCTAATTTATAAAATCAAATGCGAATCCCGCGATAGCGGGGCAACGCAGCCATTGAGCCTTAGATGGGGTTTTGAAACCACTTCTACACATAAGAGGTAAGCAAATGAAATCAAAACATGCAAATAATTTCGATTCGCCCACAAAACGCATCGGCAAATTTCAGCTCCGAAATAAGACCGTTCTGATTCCCGAGATGAATCGCATCGCCGCACACCTGATTGCGGCAACCTTCAGAAGTTTTGGCAGCAAGGCAATGGTGCTGCCAACTTACGAAGGTCTCGATCTGGGTAAAAAGTACACTTCCGGTAAAGAATGCTTCCCCTGCCAGGTTACACTGGGAGACATTCTCCTCTACCTCAAAACCGAACAGGAGAGACTGGGGGCCGCCTTTGATCCGGAAAATTATCTGTATTTTTTACCGGAGTCCGACGGGCCCTGTAGATTCGGCATGTACAATAAGTTCCAGCGAATCGTGTTGGATTCTTTTCCGGGATTGAACCGGGTCAAAATCGTTTCGATCACGGCCAAAGACGGCTATTCACTTGAAGGGGTGATTGAACCGGACCGGTTACTGGATTTCAGAAAGGCAAGTTATATTGCTGTGGTGGTGGCCGATATCCTGGAACGGCTTTTATGGCGCATCCGGCCCTATGAAACGCAAGCAGGCATTACGGATGACTTTATTGAAAGCGCCATGCGGGAAATGGAATCGTTTTTTGAAACTCACGGAGCCGCCAACGATTTCGGCAGGATCCTGGATAAACTCGAAGAAATTACCAGCCACGCAAAAACCCTGATTGATCGCGCTATTCCGACGAAACCGTTGATCGGGATTGTCGGCGAAATCTTTTTAAGAATGCATGTTAATTCCAATCAGAATCTGATCCGGGTTCTTGAAAGGCACGGCGCCGAAGTTGTTAATTCCTCACTGGCTGAATGGGTGAATTATATCACCTATGGGCAATTAAGGCAGAATAAGATCAACTTTAGGTTAAACCTCCAGCAGTTGAATTTCGGTGGTTTGAAAAATTATTTTCATAAGATCATCAGCTCCGGCGCTGATCTTTTCTACCAGGAAATGAGACAAAAACAGTTCTACAACCGCGCTACCCGGCGGATTGATTTTGAACACGATCATAAGGTGGGCCATCTGGAAAAGCTGCTCAAGAAGGAAGATATTTTTACATTTGATGTTACAACCGAAACCTGTCTGAGCATCGCCGCCATCCTGCAATTTGTTAAAGAAGGCTACAATGGCGTTGTCAATGTTTATCCCTTTACCTGCATGCCCGGCATGACCACCACGGCCATCGTAAAGCCCGTCATGAACCGCAGAAGAGTCCCCTATCTGGATACGCCCTATGACGGAAGCTTTCAGCCGGGCAGGGAAACCGCCATTCGGACCTTTATGCACCAGGTCGCCCAGCATTTCCAGCGCCATGGTCGAAAAGGCATCATTCAGAAACGCGCGGCCTGAACCCTTAATACCGTTTATCAATATGCTTTTAAGTCATTTAGAAAATAAAATGCAAAACGACTCTCTCTTATCTGGCGCCTTAACTCCGGGCCAGACTGAACCGCAGGCCTTATCACCAAATGGCATTAAGGACTTCGGTATCTATAAGCTGGTCTGCGGCGGGCTGATTTTCATTGGATTGACAGTGGGAATATTCTGGTACCAATTTTCTGAAATACCGGCCGGTAACCGGCCCGCCATATGGAATCAGCTGCAATGGCGTTATTTATTCTGGCTGTTGCTCTTTCTTCCAATCGAAACGTTTGCGGCCGGCCTGCGGATCTGGGTGATAAGCCGGGTACTGCAGCCCGGCGTGAGTTTATGGATCTGCTTGAAGGCTGAATGGGCCAATTTAGGTCTGGCCATGCTGACGCCCTCGCAGACCGGTGGGGGGTTTGGCCAGATTTATATGTTAAGTCGCGGGGGGCTAAAACTTGGAACCGCCCTGACAGTCAGTTTAATATCCTTTTTGGGCAGCATGGTCGTTTTACTGTTTATCGGTATCTACTCTCTGCTTATTGCTAAGGTCGACCACCTGAGCGTCTTATTCCAGGGGGCGCTTTTTATCTTTTTCCTCATTTTTGCCTTGCTGATTCTTGCATTGTGCTGGCCAGGGTCCTTGCGTTTTGTGATTTCGGGAATTTGCAGGGGCATGCAAAAAATATGCAGCAAAAATCACTCACGCAAGAACATCGCTTTAGCGCCAAATTCCCGCATCACGCGCTTAACGAATCACCTGCACAATTTCTCGGAAAAGCTGATCGATCTTTGCTATATGCACCAGGTCAACATGCGCCGGCTTTTCAGTCATAATAAGGCCAGTTTTTTATGGGTATGCCTGTTGAGCATTGTCTTTATGCTTGCACGTTCCATTATGGCTTTTTTGTGTCTGGGCTTTCTCGGCATTCAGACATCCGGCCTATTTGATATTATCGGAATCCAGTTAAGCCTGATTTTCCTGATATACTTTGCGCCGACCCCCGGAAGTTCCGGGCTGGCTGAAGGTGCCTCCATGCTGCTGATGGATGGCGCCATGCCGATCGGATTTGCACCGTACTACAATCTGCTGTGGCGATGCTCAACGCTTTATCTGCCGGCTATCGCCGGACTGCTTTTTCTGTCATGGTCGATTATGCAGGATACGCGTAAGATGGTAGGTCGCCGCTTTTAGATGTATCACCCTGAACAGTGCAACTTTTTTTGCACGGTAAACCCGAACGTATACATCCTAACCTTTTGAGATAATGAGTTTATATTTGCGACCCCTAAAATCATGTCAACCAGCGTTGCACCCTTTTAAAGCGTTCCTATTTAATTATTCCGATCACAATGTCTAATACGCAAACTTTTTTTTAGCATTCTATGTTTGTCGACCCCATCCGTATCTTCCTTAAATCATACAAAAATATTTCGATTTTTTAAGTTCTCTATAAGACTTTACAAAAAATACAGTACTGCCTGGCTAAGCAAAAAAAGGTTTTGGAACGACAGTTGCTATTCAAATTACACAAGGTGAGTCAATTAAATGAATCTAAGATAAGTGATGAAAATACAACATTCAGTTTCCTGTGGGAGGTCATTATGAAACATTCCGTCATCGCTCGAGGATTATTGGCCATGGTAGCAATTTTAGCTTTAACCGGATGCATGAGCGCGCATCAGCACTACCAGCAGACCCATGGCGCCCAGGAGCGCCAAATGACACTGGGTATCGTGCAGAAAGAAATAAGGAAAGACATGTCGGCTGCTGAAGTGGCCGAGGTGCTGGGATCACCCAATATTGTGACAACAGACGGTGAAGGCCGCGAGGTTTGGGTCTACGACAAGATTTCGACCGATGTGACTTATTCAAATGATTCCGGAGGCGCCGGTGTTATTCTTTTAATCGGCAGCGCCAGTGGTGGAACCGCCGGTGGCGGGCTGGGTTCGGGAAGTTACAGCCGGTCTGCCGGAGCTCAATCCAAGACCCAACGCACGCTTACCGTTGTGATTAAGTTTGATGAACAAAAAAAAGTGCGCGACTTTGCTTATCATGCCAGCAGATTCTAACGAGGAAAAACCCTGATGCGGTTCCGTCGGATACTTAAAATTTGCTTGATTCTAATCTGCCTGGGCGCTTTGGTGGTCTCCTGTGAGAGCAATATCTACAAAGAAGCACTGACGCTGTCACCCGAGGCCCTCAAAGACCGCCAGCTGCAAACGCGGATATTTGACTCCATAGATGAGAGCGAGATACTGACTGCATCTGCAGCCGTGCTTCAGGATCTGGGCTTTTCCATCGATGAAACCGAGGTCCCATGTGGTGTTATCGTGTGTTCACGCGATAGGGATGTAACTGAAACTGTCGAAGTGGTATTGTCCGTTACGCTTGAGATCCTGAGCCTTTTAGCGGGTGCGCCGACGTCGGTTCCATATGACCAAACCCAAAAAGTTTTGGCATCATTGGTGACCAGGCCTGTAAATAAGCAAAGAATGGCTGTTCGGATTACTTTTCATCACATGGTATGGGATTCAGA
>JASFGM010000305.1:0-4786 GCA_050123755.1 Desulfobacterales bacterium | reverse complement strand
AGCACTTTAAAACAATTTAGGATGGAAAAGGTTCAAGGACTCTGGGTTCAGGGGTTCAAAGGTTGCACTTTCGACTTGACTGAACTCAAGTCGAAGGCAACCCGACTCTACTGTTTTCAGCTGCGGTCTGGCCTATGAGATCTGCCTTGCGTTATTTAACCTTTGAACGTTGAACCTTTAAACCAGGCGACTTACAACTGAAACCTTGAAAATACAATGCCAATAAATGTTGGCACCCAGTTTATTCTCATATCTTATATTAATTGAACGATAAAGTAAATTTTACTTCACCGGAGTCAGCAGATTAAGAAATCTATTGAAATAATTGACTTTATGATGATATATGATAAATTTTTCATATTTACAGATAAATACGGAATATTTATATGATGCCAGATAACATTCGATACCACGTCGCTGCCGGAAGCTACCGTGTTGATACTGCAAAGCCACTGATCCTGGAGGCCTACCTGGGAACATGCGTGGGGGTTGCCCTGCATGACCCCGTAGCCGGTGTCGGGGGCTTGATACATCTTTTGCTTCCAGAACCCATATCTATTGAAGGTGCGTCCCAGCCCGAAAAATACGCATCCACCGGGTTTCCGCTATTCCTGCAGGCCTTATATGATGCGGGCGCAACAGCAGAAAACATGAAAGCCAGCATCGCCGGTGGTGCCCTCGTGGGCCCGATAGATGGTTCCGATCTCGAATTAGATATAGGGGGACGCACCAGCGAGCGCGTGATGCAGTTCATCGCCGATGAAAACATTCAGGTCGAACAATTGGAAACCGGCGGATTTTTCACCTGCCACCTCATTCTGGATTTGAATACCGGGAAATGCCGGATCGAGCCTGCCGGGTTTGACAAACTTTCAATCGATGCCGATATTAAAATACCCGAGCCCAACGAAATCAGCAGGTCGCTAAATGACTTACGGCCGATTCCTCAGGTTGTTTTAAAAATATTGCGAATAATAAATGAAGAGCTTTATGAAATCCAAAATGTAACCGAGGAAATCCGAAAAGATCAGGTGATCAGTGCCCGAACTTTGAAGCTCTGCAACTCAGTTATATTTGCCAGTCCAAATAAAATAAAGTCTTTAGATCACGCCCTGGTCATGCTGGGGCAACATCTTTTGCTAAAATTTGTTATCTCAGCATCTTTGAATAGCTTCTTTAATCAGATCGGAAAGGGATATTCTCTTTGCAAAGGTGGGCTATATCACCATGCGGTCGGTACGGCAGTGATTGCCGAAAAATTGGCTAACTTAACGGGGAAGGCAGAACCATCAATGGCATACACAGCCGGTCTGCTGCATGATATCGGCAAGGTGGTGCTCGATCAATTTATAAATTCAGGCTTTTCGCTTTTTTATCGGGAACTAAATGAGGCCGGCAAAAATTTTTCAGAAGTTGAAAAACAGGTGCTCGGAACCGATCATACCGAAGTGGGCGTCGAATTAGCCCTAAGCTGGTCCTTTCCTGAGTCTTTGGTTGAAACCATCAGATATCACCATGTGCCCGAAAACGCAGCACAGCACAAAGCGCTAGTCCATATCGTCTACCTGGCCGATCTTCTAATGAGCAGATTTCATACCGGACTGGAGTTGGAGCGTCTAAACACCGATGCGCTGGCCACTCGAATGCAAACTATCGGACTTTCGATCTCCGAGTTCCCGAAACTTGTTGATCATATTCCGGCCCAGGCGCTGGAATCCTCACCGGAATTGGCTCTGATGGCATCCTAGGGTACTGTATGTAGCAACCTGGGGAAGCCATCAAGTGTCGGTTCCTAGGTTCAGAGTTCAGGTGCAGAGGCCAAATAGCAGAAGACAGAGTAAAGAAAACAGATGACAGAAGACAAAGGGGCAGACTGTTTTCTGTCATCTGACATCTGTTTTCTGCCACTGTGTGTGTCCGTGGCCAATAAATAAACATTGATTGATATCATGGCAAAAGCAAAATCACAGAAGAAAAAATTGGTACAAATCAACTCAAACCAGCAGGCGCTTTTACGCAAGCTCCCGGGTGTGGATCACCTCCTGGAGCTTACAGCTGCAGACGTCTTTTTTAAAGATATCCCCCCAGCGGTGGTCGTTAACTCAATTCGCAACGTCATCAATAACAAACGCCAGGCGATTCTTAGCGACGACCCGTCGATCAGCAATCACAGCCTATCCGATGCCCGCCTGATTGATGCGGTCAAACATGCAGCTAAAAATGCGATGACACCAAATCTAAAAAACACGATTAATGCTACCGGGGTGGTAGTGCATACCAATTTGGGCCGTTCGCTGCTGGCCACCGAAGTCGTTGAGAATCTGATAACGATTGCCAGCCGGTATTCAAATCTGGAATATGATTTAAATATCGGGAAACGGGGCTCCCGTTACAGCTGTGTGGAAGATCTAATTTGTGAAATCAGCGGTGCTGAGGCGGCCATGGTTGTCAATAACAATGCCGGAGCCGTTTTGCTGTGCCTGGAAACCCTTGCCAGAGACAAAGAAGTTGTTGTTTCAAGGGGTGAACTTGTCGAAATCGGCGGTTCCTTCCGGGTCCCGGATGTAATGGCCAAAAGCGGCGGCATTTTAAGGGAGGTGGGCACCACCAACCGCACCCATTTGAGAGATTATGAAAATGCCATCGCCCCAAATACCGGATTGCTCCTAAAAGTCCATACCAGCAACTACAGTGTGGTCGGCTTTACCGCAGAAGTTTCCCTGCCTGAACTCGTAGATCTGGGCGCCGCACACCAGTTGCCGGTTATGGAGGATTTGGGCAGCGGAACATTTATTGATTTTTCAAAATACGGCCTGTTAAAAGAACCCACCGTTCAGGAATCCGTTACAGCCGGAGCTGATGTGATTACGTTTAGCGGTGATAAACTTCTTGGCGGGCCGCAATCTGGAATCATCGTGGGAAAAAAAGAGGTCGTCGACCGGATTAAGAAGAACCCGATAACTAGGGCGCTGCGGATTGACAAACTTACACTGGCTGCTTTAGAAAGCACCCTGCGTTTGTATCGCGATGAGGACAAAGCAGCGCGAATTATTCCCACTTTACGTATGATCATGCTGCCACTCGAAGAAATTCAAAAACGGGCTCAACAGCTGGCGGATGCATTAAAAAAAAGCGGCGATGCGCGCCGGCACATCCAGCTTATCGAGCGCTCTTCAAAAACCGGCGGCGGTGCGCTCCCCTTAATGGAGCTTCCCAGTTTATGTGTCGGCATACAAATTAAAGGGATATCGCCCAACGCCCTGGAAAAAACGATGCGGTCTAACGATCCGCCGATCATCGGCAGAATTGAAGACGATCTGTTTGTTATGGATCCCCGAACCATCCAGAAGGATGAATTATCGATTATTGAAACTGCCTTTGAAAACCTGACACAGAAAGCCTGAGAATATGCCGCAAGAATATTCAGAGCTCTACCACACCCGGAAGTCGACGCGCCACTTTCTTTATTCTAAAGCCGAAGCGGAAGATCTGGAAAAGAAGCGCATCTATACATCTGCCCGCATTCAAAAGTCAATTAAATCCGTTTACCCCGACCTGCTCACGGATCATTCATTTCTCCACCGCGCAGCCCAGCAGCTGTCTTCGGCCAGGATATTTGCCTGTACGGTTTTTCAAATCGATGATGACACCGGCGCCGATCCGGAGCGCACCAAATCCGACCCGGTCACTGTCCATAAAATAGCCGCCAAATTAATCGATGATTTGTGCCGGCAACATAATGGCAGCTGGGGCCTGGTGAATTCAGGCTTTTTCGGTGCCTTTTTCGACGGAAAGAATGGATCCCAGTGCCTCAAACTCATCCAGAAACTCCAGAAATCCCTGAAAAAACAAACTGATATAACCGTGAGTGCCGGCATAGCCGAATATCCAAAGCTCAACTATAAGCCGGCCGAAATGCTCTCCGGCGCGTTCAAGGCACTGGACCACGCGTCATTTTTTGGTCCCGGCAGTACGGCGATCTTTGATGCCGTCAGTTTAAACATCAGCGCTGATAAATTGTTCGATAAAGGCGATATCGATGGTTCCATTGATGAATTTAAGCGGGCCTTGAAACTGGATCCATCCAACCTAAACGTTCATAACAGCCTGGGCGTCTGTTACGGTCTTATGGGTGACTATGAGAAGGCAAAATCGGAGTTCAATATGGCCCTAACATTGAATTCAAGCGAGGTTATGCCTTGGTACAATCTGGGATTTACTTATATGTTAGCCGGCAATCGCAATAAAGCCCTTGATCTTTTTCTGAAAGCCAACACCATAAACCAGGACGTATTTGAAGTCGTATTTCAAACCGGCAGACTGCTCATGGAAATGGAACAGCCGGGTACCGGAAGAAAATATCTTGAACATGCCACCCGTCTGGATCCGAAATCCGGTGCGGCTTTTCGGTATCTGGGTGAATGCTACACGAGTGTCGGTAAAACCGCCGAGGCCATTGTGGCTTATAAAACGGCCATAAAACAAAATCCGAGCGATGCGGCTTCATTGTCGGCCATGGGGTGCCTGTTTGATAAGCAGGGCGAAAACCTCGAAATTTCCGTGATGTTTTGTCAGGAAAGCGTAAAGCTTTCCCCCGAAAACGGTCTTTTCAGGTTCCGATTGGGGCAGCTTTATTTTAAACAGAACCGTCTGGATGACGCCCTAAAAGAGTTTAAAAAAGCAGATTTGCTGGGACAGGATGCATCGGAATATATTACAAAAATTATAAAACGCCGACCGGCCAAAGCGTCGTAATGACTCCGGCGGAGGGGCTTGACACGCCATT
>JASFGM010000304.1:0-4801 GCA_050123755.1 Desulfobacterales bacterium | reverse complement strand
GGATCCGTGATCGAAAGCATGTGCACCAGAGGTGAGGCCGTCTGTTCGGAAGGAATCAGATTCACACATTGCTGCTGACGCCAGGTATGGTTATCGATGGCTTTGCCAATCAGCGTTTTAACGTTTTGCTCCATTTTTTCAGCCGCACAGACCGATTCGCGGTCTTTGCGAAGCTGATCATAAAAGATCGGCCAGGTATGGGGCGGGGCTTCGGCCCGCATATGATAGGGCACGATGACGGCCCTGATGCGTTTGCCCCGGATCTCGATTTCAACTTCATCGCCTTCCACCAGATTGCTGTCCAAAAGGGCCAATCCAATAGCGCGCCGGTTTTTGTCTTCACTTTGTCGGGTGGACAGCCCGACCCCTGCGCTTTGCCAGAAAGGAACCATGGTCCCGCTGGTCACATAGCCCACATGCCGATCGCTGCGAAACACTTTGGCCTCGGCCCGGGCAACACCCTTGTCGATCAGCGCGATGGGCTGAATGATACGAGGCAGGTCTGCAATCAGCGAATAGTCTCGGTCGACGATCCGTTTGAAGGCTTCATACTGCTTTGTCAGCGCCGGCCGGCCGATGAACGCTCCTTTTAAAGGCGCAAGACTGACGCCGAAGCGCGCCAGCATGCTGGCATAGGCCGGTATTTCCTGGCCCTCGGGGTCGAGCCCCAGTTCATGCCCGTAAAGCGGCAGGGCGGCCTCCAACCGCAGCGTGTCTCTGGCGCCCAGGCCGATGGGTCGCACGCCTTTGTCAATCAGCGTGTCCCAGATCGCAACCGCATCCTGGCGCGCGATAAAAAGCTCAAAGCCAATCGGCTCACCGGTGTAACCGGTGCGGGCAACCCGCACCTGACTGCCGTTGATCTGAACCGTACTCAGACAGTTGCGCAACGGTTCGGGCAGCCGACCGCCGGAAATCATATCAAGCATGATGTCTTTGGCTTTCGGCCCCTGCAGGCTGAGCATGGCCAGCTCTTTGGTGCAGTCGGTCAGCTCCACCTGGCCGAATTTTTTGCGCAATGCCTCCAGGTGGGCAATATCTTTTTCCCGGTTGGATGCGTTGACCACCAGGATATATTCATCGGGAACAAAGCGGTAAAGATACGCATCGTCAATAACCCCGCCGTTTTCATTGGGGATCATCGTGTAATGGCCCTCTTCTTCTTCCAGGGCGGCGGCATTGTTGGTGAGCACGTGCTGCAGAAATTCAAGGGCATCTTTGCCGCGCACAGCGAAGCGGCCCATATGAGAAATATCAAAAAGCCCCGCGTCCTGGCGGGTAATCAGGTGTTCTTGAACAATGCCGGTTTCGTAATGCAGCGGCATTTCCCATCCGGCAAATTCCACCATGTTGGCACCCAGTTTGACATGCTGATCGTTTAAGGCGGTTTTGTTTAATTTTCGCATGGCTGATAATCCTTTTTGGACAGAAGTTGAAAATTCTATTGCGCTTTTATCGCAGAAAATAATAGATAAAAGCATTCTGAGTGTCAAACGGATATCGTAAAAGCGAGCCGATATCTTCACGCAAAAATTTGTGCAGGTGATAAAATGGACGCAACAACGAATGAAGCTCAGGGTTCTCTGCACGCCCTGTTTCGAGCGGGCGGGCGCAGCGTCGGATGGTGGCAGCTAAGTGCGAACCTCATCGGAGCCTTAGTCGTTACCTCCTATTTTGTTTTTTTCGACCGCGTGTTTGCGGCCATGCGGATTCAAAATACGTTTTATTTTGTTGGCATCATGTTCCCGTTCCTGGCCGCCATCGCCTTTTTCTTTTTCTATTTTTGGCAAAAAGACTTAAACCGCTTCTTACGGTCAACGGCCCAGAACAGGCCAATTGAGACTGATCTGCGAAAAAAGGCCCAGCGCAAAATCCTTGATCTGCCCTTCATGTCTGCCCTGGTGAGTTTATTTAACTGGTTTTTGGCCGCCATCACCATGACGACTTACAGCATCATAACCGATTCAGGCAGCGCTGAACCATTGATGGTTGGGCTGATTGAAGGGCTGCGGGTTTTTATCGGCTGCATTATCGGCGGTATCATTACCGCTGCGATTATTTTTTTCATTACCGAAGCCAAATGCCGCCAGATTTGGCCTAACTTCTTCCCCGAAGGCGGCCTGGCCAGCACACCCGGCGTATTTCGCCTGAAATTGCGCACCCGCATGTTCGTTATCTTTGTTTTAGCCAGCATTTTACCGCTGATCTTGATGGCTGTCTTATCTTACAACAAAGCCAGCATGATGCTGGAGATGGATCCGGCAGAGGTCATCCAGAGCCTGTTATACTTGACGGCTTTTTTATTGATGGTCACCCTGGTCGTGGCCATGATTTTATCCCGCACATTTTCAACCGGCATCGTTGACCCGGTCCGGCAGATGGAAAATGCCATGGCCAAGGTTGAAAAAGGGGATTTGACGGCAACCGTAATGGTTAACAGCAATGATGAGTTGGGCGCACTGGCCGAAAACTTCAATCAGATGACCGAAGGCCTCAAGGACCGCTACCGCTTGCGCCAATCATTGGATCTGGCCAAAGAAGTGCAGCAAAACCTGCTGCCCAAAAAAGATCCCCAATTCCCCGGTTTAGATATCGCCGGAGAAAGCATCTACTGTGATGAAACCGGCGGCGATTATTTTGATTTTCTTGATAGCACTGGATCAGGTGCAAAAAAATATGGCATTGTCATTGCCGACGTATCCGAACACGGCATCCCATCGGCCCTTCTGATGGCCTCAACAAGAGCATTTTTACGGCAACGTTCGGCCTTATCCGGCAGCATCGCCGAGGTCGTCAGCGACGTCAACCGCCAGCTAACCCGGGACGTGGAAGATACAGGCCGGTTCATTACCCTGTTTTATCTTCAGATTGATATGAACAAACGGGACCTGAATTGGGTACGGGCGGGGCATGAACCGGCTGTGCTTTTTGATCCTGCAACGGATCGCTTTGAGGAACTGACCGGCGAAGGTATTGCGTTGGGAATTGATGACAGCTGGCAGTATGCGGATAAAAAACGCGCCGCACTGACTGCCGGCCAGATTATTTTATTGAGCACCGACGGCATCTGGGAAGCCCGCAATTCGCAGGATAAAATGTTCGGCAAACAGGCAATATACCGCATCATTCGCCAATATTCTCACGCCGGGGCTGCAAAAATTCAGGATGCTATTCTTACCGAATTAAAGCAGTTTCAGCAGGGCGTCGAACCTGCCGATGACATCACCCTGGTCATTATCAAAATTAACGACTGAATATGAAGTAGTGGCCTAACCGCTTAATATCAGAAATAAATATTGACACCCTCGCGGGAAATCAATAAAATTTTAACCACTTCAAGGCAAAGGAGCTACTTATGCTGGACACGGATCCTCAGCTAGGCAAATACGGCGTCACTGCACGACTGTTCAAGTTGATCAGTGACCTGCCCAAAGACAAAAAGCTGATCTTATTAAAACAGCTCATCGGTGATGATGTAACTACCCAATTGTGCAAATTGATTATTGAAATGTCTGAAGATCAACAGATCATTTTGCTCGAGCAATTGGAAGCCATGCCGGTTGCTGAGATGCCCGAAAGAACGGTCAGCTTGGAAGGAAACGAATCCTCGATGCGGGAAAATCCCCGCAAGCCGTGCTTGATTAATGCCAATTACAGAATTCAGAACACAAACTACAAAAGCTATATATTGGATATCAGCATCGGCGGCGTGTTTATTGAAACCAATGAAACATTCACCATCGGCCAAGAAATTGTGCTAAATTTCGCGCTGCCCAACTATCAGAAACCGTTCAAACTTAGCGGAAAGATCTCATGGGGCAGCCCGCGCGGATTCGGGGTCAAGTTTGATGAGATTCCGGTACAGCAGGGAGAAATATTAAAATCTTTCGTCGAGCAAAAAGAATAGAGGGCGCAAGGGTGCGCATCAATTGACACCGAATTCTTTAATCATTATATTGCCCTGAGGAAAAACGCCCCCGAAAATGTAAACCGCAACCCGCCATTGACCAAGAAGCTGTTTTATAAAGAGGTGCATCATGAAAAACATTGTAAGCTTGCTTTTCCTTATTGGAATCTTGCTGTGGGTTCCGGCCTCAAACGCCGATGTTTATTCCTGGACCGATGAAAAGGGGGTCAAACATTTCGGCAACCAGCCGCCCCAAGATGCCACCGACGTGAGGGTTGTATTTAAAGAGAAACCGCATGACGCGGCTGCCGATCAGCAGCGCCATGATACGCAGAATAAAGAGGTGACCGAGCTTATCAAAGAGCTTGAGGAAGAAGAGGCGCGCCAAGCCGCCGAAGATAGAAGAAAAGCGGCAGAAGCCGAGCGAAACCGTGAGCCCACCCAGCAGGAACGCGTCGAGGCTGAAAAAGAACGGCTGGAAGCCAAAATCGCCGAGCTTGAAGAAAAACCGCTGGATTATTTCGGATCGCAAAAAAACAAACGGGTGCGCATCGGGTATTACCGTTACCGGCTGGAAACCTTGACGCAAAATCCAGAACAATACTTTAAACAACCGTCATCGTTTGAAGGCAACGTCAAGATTCCGGATAAAAAACCTTAACGCTTAGGCGTCCTGCATAAGATTCTATCCATCGTTGGTTTCCGGGATCTGTGGTCCTGATAACGCCACCGGCAGTGTATTGCGCCACCTACCCCGAACAAGCTGGAATTGACTATTGAATATTCAATATTCAATCGAAAATATTCAATCATTAAAATCCGGCCCACCCGGCATTTCAATCAAATAAATTTGAAAAATTGCTAAAGTTTACTATAATTTATACCGATACGATT
>JASFGM010000303.1:0-4808 GCA_050123755.1 Desulfobacterales bacterium | reverse complement strand
TAAAACACCTCAGGCCGATTTTGGAGGATCCGGCGATTAAAAAGATCGGGCAGAATATTAAATATGACTGGATTGTCCTATCCCGGCATGGTGTCAATCTTGAGGGCGTGGACTTTGATACCATGGTCGCCTCTTACCTGCTGAATCCCTCTAAAAGAGCCCACAACCTGGATCAGATCGCCATGGATTTTCTGGGTCATAAAACCATTCCGTATCAGGAAGTCACCGGCAAAGGCAAAAATGCCATATCATTTAATAAGGTGCTTTTGGAAAAAGCAGTGCCCTATGCCTGCGAAGATGCCGATATTACCCTTATGGCTAAAGATGTTCTGATGCCCCGGCTGCAGGAGATTGGCCTGACCGATTTGATGGAAAATGTCGAGATGCCGCTGGTGCCGGTTTTGCTGCGAATGGAGATGCAGGGCACCAGCGTTGATATTGACCGTCTGCATGAATTATCCAAATCGTTTGAACATCAGCTCGAAGCACTGGAAGGCAGCATTTATGGACTTGCCGGCGAAGAATTCAATATTAACTCATCCCAACAGCTGGGTAATATCCTGTTTAATAAACTCAATTTACCGGTTTTGAAAAAGACCAAAAAGAAAACCGGTTATTCTACCGATGTGGATGTTTTAACCCGGCTGGCCGCAGAACACGAAATACCGGCGCTTGTATTAAAGCACCGAACTTTAACAAAATTGAAATCTACCTATGCCGATGCCTTAATTGATCTGGTCCATCCGGAAACCGGCCGTATCCATACGTCCTACAATCAGACCGTAACGGCTACCGGGCGCTTAAGCAGTTCGGATCCCAATTTGCAAAATATTCCAATTCGAACTGAAGAAGGTATGGAAATTCGCAGGGCCTTTGTGCCCCGTAAAGGCTGGCGTCTTGTTTCAGCGGATTATTCCCAGGTTGAGCTTCGTATTTTGGCGCATTATTCTGATGATCAAATTCTAATTCAAGCCTTTTTAAGGGATGAAGATATACACACCCGCACCGCCAGTGAAGTTTTTCAAGTATCGCCGTCAGCGATTACCTCTGAACTCAGGCGGCAGGCCAAGGCGATTAATTTCGGCATTATTTACGGGATGAGTGCCTTTGGGCTTTCAAAACAGCTGGGGCTCAGCCATAAGATGGCGAAAACTTATATTGATAATTATTTCACAAGATATCAGGGTGTCAGGCGCTTCATCGATCAAATCCTGGCCGAGGCCCACCGCTTAAAACAAACCACTACGTTGCTTGGACGCATTCGTCTTTTACCGGATATCAGCAGTGCCAACAATAACGTACGCCAGGCAGCCGAACGCACGGCTGTCAATACGCCGATCCAAGGCTCTGCTGCCGATCTCATTAAATTGGCAATGATCAATATCGATAGTGCTTTCAGGGATAAAAAACTGAAATCCGCGATGCTGCTCAGTGTTCATGATGAACTGGTTTTTGAAGTCCCATCAGAAGAGCTCGATACGGTAACGCATCTGGTCAAAGAGATTATGGAAGGTATCTGGGATCTCAAAGTGCCGCTCAAGGTCAATGTGGCCGTGGGCAAAAACTGGGCGGAAGCCCACTAGGATTGATTATTGACTATTGACTATTTTTTCTTTTCAATTTCTTGTTTAGATTCAGGATACTTTCTTGATCCCCTAACCGTATCTTCCACTGTCTGGTAAATGCTTTCAAAGGTTTTCGGAAAACCGGCCGGCGTTATCCTTCCGCCTTCAATGAACTTAACAACGATTTCCTTGGTAGCCCTTAAAATCTGCTCATCCATAGATGCCATTTCCAATTATCTCCTTTTTCTAAAAGTTCTGAATATTTTTCAAAATATTTACCTGGTGTCAAGGGTCATTCCGGCTGTAAAAAATTCGACCGCCCCACTTATTGAACCGTTTGACATAACAGGGATAATTATTTATTTAAAACGATCAATCAGATCAACCGCTTTTATTCGCACGCCGCGTCTTTTCTTCGCGGAAAGGACTATCCTTACCTAAAATAATTGGAGTGTTAAAAAAGACCATGATAATGCCCCATTCAAAATTGATCCTCAGATGGACGTTACTTCTCCTATGGCTCGTCTGGTTTGTGGGTATACATTTCCTTTTTGTTAATTGCTCGACCGTGGGAAAAACCACAGAAACCGTAACCAAAACCACCCAGAAAATTGCGCGAAACATTAGATTTTCTGATGACGATCTCCAAAGATTAGCCGCAATTGTGGGCTTTGAAAACAGATCGCTATATCGGGCCAAGGATTTTGCCCAACTGTTTCGGAAAGGAATTCCCGAATACCTGAACAATGAATGTGATGACGTTACGGTCCCAGATCTGGGTACCGGTGAAGAGGTGGAGCGCTTAAAGGGGTTGCCCATGCTGAAATCCGGCCGGGTTGATAATTTCGCGCTGGCAACCATCGGCAGACAACTCGGTTTAAATGCGGTCGTCACCGGCAGCCTGGACGATATCGGTCTGATCACTGAAACTCAGGGATTAATTTTAAAAGACACCCTTCATTCGATTCAAATACTGGTCAGTGTTGAAGTTTATGACACCGAGACAGGAACGAAAATCCTGGATGAGAATTTTAACCGCAAGGTGGAAATCGAAGAGCTGGATTACGATTTAATACGGTCCCAAGAGAAGTTAATATTACCCGATTTAAACGAAACCATAAGCGATCTGCTTGCTGAAATGGGCGAACGCATTTGCTGGGCCATTGAGGATCAGCCCTGGAACGGATTCATCACCTCCTTTGCCGACGATAAGATTATCCTTTCCGCCGGAGATATGTCTGGCCTGAAGCCCGGGGACGTACTTGAGGTTTTTGATAACGCGAGAATATTGAAAGGGCGCGACGGTCAACAATTTTTCGTTCATGGGAAAAAAATTGGTGAGATTAAGATTGTAGCTGTTGCACCCGACAGATCCGAAGCGGTGGTGGTTTCTGATAATGGGATCAAAACGGGAAGCAGCGTACGGGTTAAGTAATAAAAAGTGCCTAAAGTGAACTAAAGTGAGCTAAAGTGCCTAGAGTTAAGGAATTCTGCCATTTTAATAAAAAAGATGGAGCGCAGCGAGACCTTAACTTTAGTCACTTCCCACTTTAGATCACTTTAGTCACTCTCATTTTTTGACCTGTAATGAATCTCTAAAAGTCTGAATCCTTTGCAGAGCCTCCGCTTCTGTTGAAATGTGATTGATGGATTTGCGAAATTGGCTGCTGTTTCGCAGTCCTTTAGCAAACCAGCACAAACGACTGCGCATCATCTTGCATGCGGTTTCTTCGCCAAGGTATTTTACGGATTCCTGCAAATAACGGGTCATTATTTCAAAGTGGTGATTCAGGTCAGCATCAGGTTCTTCCTCGCCCCGGATGCGTGCCAGCACCTGGGAAAAAATGATGGGATTGCCAATGGCCGTTCTGCCGATCATGACGGCATCACAATGGGTTTGCTCCAGCATGTTTATCGCATCCTGTGCACTGAATACATCTCCGTTGCCAATCACTGGAATATGGACCCGCTTTTTCAAGGCGGCAATAATTGACCAATCAGCGCGGCCGCCAAACGCCTGGGTTGCGGTGCGCGGATGAATGGCAATGGCGTCCACACCGCAGGCTTCAGCGATCTCTGATATCTCAAATGCCTGATCACCCGTTGGATCCCAACCGGTTCTGAGTTTGATTGTGAGCGGAATCCGGATCGCGTTTCGAACTGATTTGATGAGCGCCTCTGTTGTTTTAGGCGCTTTCATGAGCGCCGCTCCGGAGCCGTTTTTGACGATTTTTCTAACCGAGCAACCAAAATTGATGTCGACGATGTCGGCTCCGGAAGACTCCACCAACCCGGCGGCCTCTGCCATGATAGCCGGATCAGAGCCAAAAATCTGCACCGACAAAGGTTTTTCCTCCGGCAGGCTGTCCATCAGCCTTTCGGTTTTTGAGGATTTGTTGACCAGCCCATGGGCACTGACCATCTCCGTGCAAACCAGCGCGCAACCGGCCGCTTTTGCGAGCAGTCGAAAAGGCAAATTTGTAATCCCTGCCAGGGGGGCCAAAATGGTTTGGTTTTCAAGCCTTACCGATCCGATTTGCATAATGATATGTTCGTTGTTGGTTGTCCGTTGTTAGTGGTTATTTCTATTTTTTATTTCTGACAGGATCTGCAGGATTTAAAGGATTTATTTATTCAGCCTTTCCGGATGAAAGGCTGAAAATTAATCCAAAAAATCCTGTTAATCCTGTCAGATTTAAACATTACAACAGGATCCAATCAATTTTGTGGACATATTAATAACATTAATTATTCCAACGGACAACTGGCCTATTTTGAAGCTGGATTGGCATAGCAAAACAAGCAGTTGTGATAGCAGGGATGAAGGTGGTAGGAGCCAACATCCACTGATACTTTGCAACCGCAGCCTTTTTGGATGCGCTGGCCCGTGTCCTTCTTCAAGGAAAGCGTTCCGCCAAAAAGCGCCACAAGTAAATCATTGGGAATACACGCGCTTTCAGTCACCGAACTACTTACGGGAAGCGCATCCAGGACTTCTTTTTCGCAGCAAAGCTTCAAATTTATTTTAGCGGCAGTGAGCGCCTGCTCCATTTTAAGAATTATTTCTTTTTTGGTCTTCAGTTGTGGATCGCAAAAAGAAAAACCCGGCAGGGCCGCAAGGCGTTTTTTAATTTTGGGATAGGGATCCATAAAACTGGTAATACACCGTTGGATACCGAACTGAGCCGCTTTTGCGGTAATGCGGTCCAGATCATTGAGATTATCCTGAACAATACCATCACG
>JASFGM010000302.1:0-4824 GCA_050123755.1 Desulfobacterales bacterium | reverse complement strand
CCAAATTGCCAAAGAAAAACTGGCCGCAATGGGGACTAAAATCGACCGACTCACCCCCGAACAGAAGAAGTATCAAGCCTCCTGGGACATCGGCACATAATTTCCATTTTTAAATGGAAATTATGGGGGAGAGAGGACGATGACTACGCGAGATTCTTTGAGGAACACCAGGTGGTCCGAAGCGCTTTTTAGTTTTGAAGCATCGGCATTGCTGATAACAAGGTTGCAGCGACTTGGAAAGTCGGTTCGGAGGGCTTTAACGATTAACGGATGATCTGAAATTCTGGCGTCTGCTTTGGCTGCCTGAATATCCGTGTAATATGCGGCCATCCCCTGCTGCACCACAAATTCTCGACTGACAAAGGCCGGCCCGAAAACTTCCGCTAAATTTTCATCCAACAGTTTAGGGGCTAAGGCAGGGGTTGCTTCAATGCTCCTGGCATCCACCAGCAGGCCTGTGTAAATATTCGATGCTCTTTCTGATGATGCGTTGGGTTTACCCTTAGAGGACTTTTCTCCAGGCTTGATTTGTTTAATCGTTTCTATTTGACGGATTTCCTTTGGCAAAATCAGCTGAGCGAAACCGCCATGCAAGTTCATTTGCAGAGAGACTTCAACGGATCCATCGGACATATATTTCCGCGATTTTTCCACTTCCTCCGCATCATAGACCATTTCCTTAATTTGGGTCATGACGGTTTTATTGCGATCGGCAATATCACCGACACACAGTTTTGAAGCGATTTGAACTCGTTTTACAGTTTCCAAAAGCTTGCGCCTGGCGTCATTTTTTGCCTCAGATAATGCCTTCGGGCTGTTGGATGGTGATTTCCCGGCGTTTTTTTTGATGGGTGCGCTTATCCCTTTGGCTTGGACGGTTCCCTTTGCCCAATCAATGACGCCCGTTTCTTTTTTTTCCACCAGCCCGGTTGATTCAGCACAGAAGCCAGCCGTGTGAACCAGGCTCAGCAGGGCAATCGCAAAGGCGAATATGGCTTTATATTTGTTCATCGGAAAAAGATCCATTTATAATTCAAAAACTAAGCGCGGCCGCCACTCCATTTAAGCTTATTCTTGAGAATATCAAAATATTGCCGATCCGGCAGTGTAATCAAATGAATCGGATAGCGTCCTTTTTGAATAAAAATTTCATCGCGATCATCTATCTCGAATCCTTTTTGTCCGTCGAAGGTCGAGATGATATCCGAAGATCCTTTCGCCAGACGGATTTTGATGTTTGCTGATTCTGGCACGATCAAGGGACGGTTTGTCAGGGTGAATGGACAGATCGGGGTTAAAATGATGCCCGGTACGGCAGGATGAATGACCGGACCGCCGGCGGCTAATGAATAGGCCGTCGATCCTGTGGGGGTTGCAACAATCAACCCGTCGGCACTATAAGTGGTTAGATAATGGTCGTCGATATAAGTTTCAATATGAGCCAGCCTTGCTAACGCGCCTCTGTTGATGACAATGTCATTCAGAACGGTTTCCTGAGTCAGCATTTCGTTTTGCCGCATGACGGTAACAGAGAGCCGCATCCGGGGTCTGAGGATGAAATCACCTTTTAAGACCATTTCAGCGGCTGCATACAGTTTTTCCTCCGCAATTTCCGCCAGGAACCCAACCTCCCCAAATTTAACGCCCAGGATGGGAATATTCTGATCTCCAATCCATCGAACCGCACTTAAAAAGGTGCCATCTCCTCCCAGTACAAAAATACAAAACAGATTCGAGGGCGCCGGAGGCAGGTTACGATCGACATTTTTTTGTCCTGGAGCAATGGTTTTTTTTCGAATAACCTCAACTTTATTGGCGCGTAACCATTTTTCAAGCTCATCGGCCTTGCGTTTCGCCTTGGCATCTGATTTTACGACCAGTCCGATTTTTTTCAAAACAGCAGATATTCTCCTTCAAATTTTAGAATATTAACGCGTTATTCATACAAATATCTTACGAAAACAGCAAGATATTTTTAGCCGGGAAAAAGTTCAAAATTTAAACATGCCGGCAGATCACTTTTATTTTTCTTGACAGACCAAAAAACACTATCGCATAGATAAAGAAGTTGGAACCTGTCTCAAAATTTGCAGTTCATCTTCGAGGGCAGAGAAAAGAGTTTAAAAGGTGCTTTCAAGTTAGTAGTGCCTGAAATGATCTAAAATGTTTAACGTTGAGGAATTCTGTCATTTACAGAGGGTTGTGAAGAAGCTGGGCAATTTTGTATCGAGTACGAGTACGAGGACGACGACGAGAACGATGCATATGAAATCATAAATCCTACTCGTCCTCGATTATCAAAAATAAGATTGGAACCAATTAAAAAAGACGGAGCGCGAGCGAGACCATAATTTTAGGCATTTTAGATCATTTTAAATTTTAGCTCATTTGTCCTTGTAAGCATTCTATATAGGTGTAAAACTATACCGTCGGTTGGTTAAATGCATTTTTGAGATGGGTTCTAAAGAGACAAACCATTTGGAATAAATTGAGAATGGAGGATAAAAAATTGAAGACCTCGAAATTATTTTATTCTGTGGTCGCCGTCGTGTTGTTTTTCATAATAATCGCCGCGTTTTATTTATTTTTTATCGAAAAATCGCCAAACAACACGATTAAAATCGGTGAAATCCAAACCTACAGTCAATTAACCAGCTTTACCTTCCCGTATCGCAATGGTTGGCAGCTGGCCTTGGAAGAGATAAACAAAACCGGTGGTGTCATGGGCAGCAAAATTGAAGTTATTTCCCGCGATGATCAAGGAAAACCGGGGGAAGCTGTAAAGGTCGCTGAAGAATTAGTCAGCAAAGATAAAGTCGTTTTGCTCATGGGCTCGTATTTATCCAACGTGGGTTTGGCTGTTACCGATTTTGCCAAACGCAACAAGGTGCTATATATTGCTGCCGAACCGCTGTCTGATGCGCTGGTCTGGGCGCAGGGCAATCGCTATACCTTCCGCCTGCGGCCCTCTACGTATATGCAGGCAGCCATGCTGGCTGAAGAGGCTGCCAAACAACCTGCGAAACGCTGGGCAACCATTGCGCCAAATTATGCCTATGGTAAAGATGCCGTGGCATCCTTTAAGAAGGCCTTGAAAGCAAAGCGCCCTGACGTTGAATTTGTGGCTGAGCAATGGCCGGCCTTGTTTAAAATCAGCGCCGGAGCTGAAATCCAGGCACTGGCTGATGCCAAACCCGAGGCAATTTATAACGTTACCTTTGCCAGTGACCTGGCAAAATTTGTTCGTGAAGGTAAATTAAGAGGATTTTTTCAAGACCTCCTGGTGGTCAGTTTGTTGACCGGTGAACCCGAGTATATTGACCCTTTAAAAGACGAAGCACCGGAAGGCTGGCTCGTTACCGGGTATCCCTGGTATGACATTGACACGCCGGAGCATAATAAATTTGTTGAAGCGTATCAGCAAAAATTTAATACATATCCACGCAACGGTTCGGTCGTCGGGTATAATGTCATGTATGCTGTTTACCATTTGTTAAAAAAAGCCGGGACAACGGATACGGAGAAGATGGTCGCCACCATGGAAGGGTTGACGTTTAACTCGATTGTTGGACCGATTACCTTCCGCAAAATTGACCACCAATCTACCATGGGCGCCTATGTCGGCCGCACTGCGCTCAAAGGCGGCCAAGGGATTATGGTCAATTGGAAATATGCGGACGGAAAAGACTATCTACCTGCTGACGCCGAAGTTATGAAAATGCGACCGCAATAATCCACCGTTGCCGCTATGGCCAAACAGGCCATACCAGCAACTAAGCCCGAAGCCCGAAATTCGAAATTCTAAACACATCCGAATCTCGAATTACAAAAATTCAAAACCTGTTTTGAGCATTCGAATTTAGGACTTTGAATTTGTTTCGGCCAGTTTTATAAAATCAGGCGTTTTTCGAATTTCGTATTTAATCTTCCAGCATGCCTTAACATTAAAGCCATAAGATCAGTCTAATAATTATTAAATTTAATGCGTTAAAGGTATTGTTGTGGGTTTTTATATTGTACAGTTTCTAACCGGACTGTCGGACGCATCCGCCTTATTTCTGGTGGCCTGCGGCTTATCCTTGATATTTGGTGTTTCGCGCATTGTGAATTTAGCCCATGGCTCCTTTTATATGGTCGGTGCGTATGTTGCCTACTATCTGATCAGATTCTTGCCAAATGGTGCTTTTTCATTCTGGGCGAGCATTCTGCTGGCGGCTCTGGTCGTGGGGGTGCTCGGCCTTATTATCGAAACATTGCTGCTTAGGCGATTATATCATGCCCCTGAGCTATTTATCCTGTTTGCAACCTTCGGCATCGTTTTAATGATCCAGGATCTGTCCAGGTGGCTGTTCGGAGCCGAAGATATACTGGGCCCACAAGCACCTGGATTAGACAGCAGCATTGATATCATGGGAACGCTACTTCCCCAGTATGATATTGCCCTGATCATTCTGGCTGCAATGATTCTGATGGGGTTGTGGCTGTTGCTGAACCGCACCCGCTGGGGAATTTTAGTGCGTGCCGCTACCGAAGATCGAGAAATGTCCGATGCCTTGGGTGTGAATCAGGCCCGTTTATTTACCGGTATTTTCTTTCTGGGGTCCTTTCTCGCCGGTCTGGGAGGTGCCATTCAGCTTCCTAAAGGCGGCGCCAATCTCCTGATGGATTTTAGTATTATCGCAGCCGCTTTTGTCGTGGTCGTGGTCGGCGGAATGGGTAGTCTCCCCGGAGCTTACCTGGCGGCGGTTATTATCGGCGAACTCAGCGCATTTGGCGTCCTAATATTCCCGCAAAGCACCCTGGTTTTGATGTTTCTGGTAATGG
>JASFGM010000301.1:0-4824 GCA_050123755.1 Desulfobacterales bacterium | reverse complement strand
CCCGGACAAGCCGGAATAAATAGACACCCAGACGCAAAGATGAACAGTAACCGAAGGTTTCCTTTGTGGCTTTGTGGCTTGGTGTCAATTTATTCCGGCTTGTCCGGGTTAGGGGATGATGAACTCATCCGGGTTACAAATCTTCGGCCAACGCAATGATTTTTGTTTTCAGGGCGACTAATGTCGATTCGATTTGAAATCCGGCGGCACTGGCATGCCCGCCGCCGCCAAAGTTGCTTGCGATTTTGGCTACATCCACATTGCCTTCGGATCGCAGGCTGACGTGGTAGCGGTTCATATTGGTGAATTTACCAGCTCCGTTTTTTATTTCATGGATGAGTGCGGCGACTTTCACATCCTCAATGCGTCGCGCATAATTGATTATACCATCTAAATCTTCCGTGTTCGTCCCGGTTGTATTCAACATGCTTCGGGTTATGGTCATCATCGACAATTTACCGTTGTCTGAAATTTCAATCGAGTTCAGCGCCATATTTAACAATTTGATGCGACCCAGGGAATAGGTTCCGAACACGTGCTGCGCAACGTTATGGGGATCTGCACCAAAGTCCGTCATTTCTTTGCTGATGCGAAATGCCGCTTTGTTTGTGTTCGAAAACCGAAACGAGCCGGTGTCAGTTAGAATCCCGGTATAAAGTGAAGTGGCCATGCCTCTATCAAAGGGAATCTCCAGGGCTTTGATCAAGCGGTGCACGATTTCGGCTGTGGCGCATGCGCTGGTGTCGATGAGCTGGATATGGCCGAAGCCGGTATTTGAAACATGATGGTCGATGTTAATAATCATCGCTATTTTGCTGATCGTCGCGGCGGCTTCCCCGACCCTGACCAGGTCACCGCAGTCAAGCATGATGGCCGTATCATAGGTATTGGCTGCTTTAAGATGCCGCTCAATTTGCTCTACGCCGGGCAGAAATCGATAGACGGCCGGAATGGGGCTTGAGTTATAAAGGGTTGTTTTTTTCCCAAACTTACGCAGAGCCAATCCTAATGCAATTAGACAGCCCACAGCATCGCCATCCGGTTCTGCATGCGAAGCGATCAAAAGGTGTTGACCGTCTTTAATATGTCGAATGATTTGATCCATTTTCACTCTTGGTCGACTCGATCAGTTTATCAATATGGGCGCCATATTCTATGGATTCATCATAAAAAAATTTTAGGTGCGGCATGTACTTAAGATCGAGCTCATGCGCCAGGGTCCGTTTAATAAAACCATGGGCGCTGCTAAAGCCTTTTATGGTATCGTCTTTCTTTTGAATGCCACCGGAGGTGGTAAAATATATACGGGCCTGCTTTAAATCGCGCGAAACTTTAACGCTGGTAATGGTCGCCATTTTAAGGCGGGGGTCCCGGATATTTTTTTTCAGTATATTGGACAGCACCTTTTGGATTAATCCACCCACCCTGTCCGCTCGAGAAAATGGAATCATAAACTGAATATTTCCATTTCAGTGTCGATGATTTCGGCCAATCCAAGATCGTCGACCATGTTAAATATTTTGTCTATTTTTGAATTAATGAGGGCTTTATCATTGCCAACCAATGAAAAACCGATTTCAGCTCGCTGATGAATGTCGTTTGACGCGACCTCTGCCACCGATGCATTAAAGTTGTTGCGCATCTTGCTGATAATCGATTTGATGACTTTTCGCTTTCCCTTCAAGGAACGGCAGTCATGCAGCCTGAAAGTAATAATTCCAATTCCAACTACCATAAGGGTTATTCGTTATTGGTTATCAGTTATTGGTTAATGGTTGATTGATATTCCGAATTTGTAATGAGCTCGACTTCTGCGAATAACGAATAACAAATAACTATTAACTATTCTAGTTCCGGTCTGATCTCCTCCAAATAATAACACTCGATCGTATCACCAACTTTGATGTCATTAAAATTTTCAATGCCGATGCCGCATTCATACCCGGCTTTAACTTCTTTGACGTCGTCTTTAAAGCGTCGCAGAGAAGAGTTTTTCCCTTCGTAAGTCACAATGCCGTCTCTGAGAAGACGCAAATTTTGACCGCGCTCAATCTTGCCATCCGTCACGTGACAGCCCGCAATATTGCCGATTTTAGGAATCTGGAATACTTCGCGAACCTCAGCCGTACCCAGGATGTGTTCTTCAAACGTGGAAGCCATCATTCCGGCCATTGCGTTCTTAACATCTTTAATAACGTCATAAATAACATTGTAAAAGCGCATATCCACATTTTCATCGCCGGCCAGGGATTGAACTTTGGGGCTGGGTCGAACGTTGAAGCCGATCACAATGGCATTGGATACGGTGGCCAGAGAGATATCCGACTCGGCAATCGTACCGGTAGCTGAATGGACAACATTTACCTTTACTTCATCGTTGGAAAGCTTGGTTAAAGAGTCGTTGAGTGCCTCGATGGATCCATGAACATCAGCCTTAATGATGAGGTTCAGATCTTTAACCTCTCCTTCTTGCATGCGTTCGAAAAGCTTATCCAGGCTCATTCGACTGGATTGCGCCAGCTCCTTGGATCGCTGTTTTTGCTGTCGATGCTCGCTAACTTGTTTGGCGTTTTTTTCATCTTTAAGCGCAAGGAATTCGTCACCGGCCATGGGCACCCCGGATAAGCCGACGATTTCTACCGGAATTGAGGGGCCGGCAGATTCTACCTGGGCACCTCTGTCGTCGAGCATCGCCCGGATTCTGCCGTAATGGAGTCCGCACACGATCGGATCACCTGCACGCAGGGTGCCTTCCCTTACCAGAATGGTGGCGACGGCTCCCCGGCCCGAGTCGATTTTGGCCTCTACCACATGACCGGTGGCCAGTTTGTCCGGGTTGGCTTTAAGCTCCAGAACCTCGGCTTGCAGCAACACCATTTCGAGCAGTTCGTCGATCCCCTGGGCCTGTTTGGCCGAAACATTGACATAAATCGTTTCACCGCCCCAGTCTTCCGGAGTCAGTCCGATTTCGGCAAGCTCCCGTTGTACTTTTTCGGGTTCTGCATTTTGTTTGTCGATTTTGTTTATAGCGACAATTATGGGAACTTGAGCCGCTTTTGCATGATTAATGGCTTCGGTTGTTTGCGGCATAACGCCGTCATCGGCTGCAACCACTAGAACCACTATATCGGTAATCTGAGCGCCGCGGGCGCGCATGGCAGTGAATGCCTCGTGGCCGGGTGTATCTAAAAAGGCGATCTGGCCTTTATCGGTGGTAACATGATAAGCACCGATATGCTGGGTTATCCCGCCGGCTTCCATTTCAGAAATTCGTGTTTTACGAATCACGTCCAGCAAAGAAGTTTTTCCATGATCAACATGGCCCATGATGGTAACGACCGGTGGCCGGGGTGCCAGTTTTGCCGGATCATCAGTTTCTTGCTTCAATAGGGTTTCTTCCTCAAAACTGGCGCGTTCCACTTCATAATTAAATTCTGCGGCAATCAGCGCCGCCGTTTCAAAATCAATGGTTTGATTGACGGTTGCCATAGATCCCATTGCCATCATAGATTTGATAATTTCGTTGGACTTAATTCCCATGCGTTTCGCCAATTCTGCAAGAACAATGGCTTCATCGATTTTAATTCGGCGTTTGATCGCCTTGGCAACTGTTATCTGAGTTTTTTGTCCGCTGGCTATTTTTTTGCCCTTTACCAGCTTGCGTTGCTTGCGCGCCCGATACCCCTTTGCATAAAGATCTTCCCCTTCGATCACCGCTTTTCTTCGAAAAGAGATTTTCTTTTTGAGGAATTTTTTGTCTACATCCGGTTCGACAACTTTTTTCTTGCGTTTCTTTTTCCCTCTTCCAACCGCTGCGAGCGCAGCATCCGGCGGCGATTGACCCTCAACGGCTTTCCTGCGAGGTTTCAGTTCTTCAACCTTGGCCGCGGCTGTCTTCGAGCGGGCTGTTTTCTTTTTTGCAGGTTTTTCAAGCGGTTTGACCGGCAGTTTGATAATTTTGGCTGAAGGCTCTTTTTTGCGGACCTTTTTCGGCTTGACTGCTTTTTTGGCAGCAGGTTTTTCATCGGCCACCGGTTCTTCGGCCGTCTTGGGCTCCTCAGCTTCAGCTTCTGCAGCCGCCGGTTCTTGATCGACAGGTTTTTCAATTTCCGCTGCCGGCGCCTCAGTATCTTGCGGCGCAGCGGCTTCTTCAGGCTGAGCTTCAGGAGCGTCAACTTTAACTTTTTTACGGCGTCTGCGAATAACCGTCGGTTTTACCCGTGTTTCCTCTACGGTCACTTCTTTGGTACCAAATAGTGATGCTTTGATTTCTGCAATGATGTCGTCCTCCAAAGAGCTCATATGGCTCTTTACAGCAATATCCATATCATTGAGCTTTGCGAGCAGCACTTTGTTGGTCATGTTCAGATCTCTGGCAAGTTCGTGCACTCTGAGCTTGGCCATTATTTCCCCCAAGGTCTTGATTTCATGATTTCGTAATTTTTAAAAAGCTCTACCATTATATGTCGATGTTCAAAAATAAGCCCTCAGCAGCTAGGGCGTTTTTGTGTCCGTTTCATCGCTTTGAGGTTCTTCCACAGATGGTTCGTCATCTTTTTCAGTATCGCTTTGAGGTTCTTCCTCAGATGGTTCGTCATCTTTTTCGGTAACGCTTTGAGGTTCTTCCGCCGAAAGTTCAGCGCTTTTTTCTGAATCGCTTTCAGTTTCTTGAACAGATTGTTCAACGCTTTCGGCTGGCGCAGCTTCTGCTTTTTCTTCTTCATCGATGTCTTCAGCTTGTTCGGCCTCTATTACGGAGGTCTTAGCGGCGGCAATTAATTTCCGGGCTTTCTCTTCTCCGATTCCTCTGACTTGAATTAAATC
>JASFGM010000300.1:0-4827 GCA_050123755.1 Desulfobacterales bacterium | reverse complement strand
GGAGCAGAACCAACCCGATTGATCTGGTCGGCGAATGGGATCTGAACATCCCCAGAGCGATTCTGGAATTGCTGCTGAAATGGAATGGTTGTGATGCGGTGATCAATCTGGGAGTCATCGGTCGCCGCCAGGCGCTGAAAAGACACAGCGAGTCGGTGCTAAAAGCGGATCCCACCTATTCTGCCGAATTTATAGAAAAAATTCATGTAGATTTTAAAAAATTCGAAGCGGATTACATCGCTCTGATCATTGATTTGATGGAGAAATATAATAAGCCGGTTTTGGGGGTCAGTATGCTGCCGGATGAAAAGCACCAGACCGTATATCCGCATAAAAAACACACGTTCAAGGCTGTATTTTTCCCGACACCGGAACGGGCAGTGGGTGCTTTTGCTAAAATGGTTGATTATCAAAAATTCTTGAGCCGCGAAGCCTAGCTTCTAAAAGTGCCTAAAGTGAGGAGTGAACTAAAGTGCCTAAAGTTTTGGTGTCGCTCGCGCAGCGCAGGCGCTTGCGCCGCGTGATGCGCCATCTTTTTTATATTTAAATGATAGAATTCCTTAACTCTAGGCACTTTAGTTCACTTTAGGCACTCCCCATTGGGTTTGGCAAAGGTGAATTATCGCTTGTGGGGCATGTTAATTTTATGATATGAAACGGCTTCTTTTAGATTATCCATCGCACATGCAGAATCCGTACGCTGACGCACAGCGCAATCTGATACCGAAAAATGAAACCAATGACAAAAAACTTAAACTACCAATTCGACTTTGAAATCGGCTATCTAGTCAAGAGCCCCTGTTTGCAATGTCAACACAGGCAGGCGTTTCCACAATGCGTGGACACCTGCAATTTGCTGGATCAAATTCATGCTGTTCTGGCGGAAGCCGTATCCTGCACCCGGCGGGCGTAATCTTTTTTCAGAAGTCAGAAGACAGCTGTCAGAAGACTGCCTGCGACGAGCTCCCCTCGGCATGCTCGGGGCCTGAGCTGGTCGAAGGCAGCCGAGTCGATAATAGAACGTAATTGCGTTCTTCAATTTACTTCATTCGATGACAATCGCTCCTTCCAGTTTCATCCGGTTTTTCTTGACAGTCGATAACAAATTAAATACGTTTTAACATCAAATCATTAAGTTAGATGGGGTGATAATATAATATGTCTGTTATCGTCATATCAAAAGGTTCTTACAGCCACGGCAACGAAGTTGCAACAAGGGTAGCTCAGGAGGTTGGCCTCGATTGTATCTCCCGTGATATCCTCATTGGTACTTCAAAACAATTCAATATCTCGGAACTAAGACTCCTTCGTGCGATTGAAGATGCCCCTTCTTTTTTGGAGAAGTACACTTTTGGACGCGAAAAATACATTAAGTAAATCAAAGCGGCCATTTTAAATGAGTTAGCAAAAGGTAAGATTATTTACCATGGTTTCGCCGGACACTTTTTCGTTCGTGATATTTCGCATGTGCTTAAAGTTAGAATCATCGCCGAAATGGAAGAGCGTATCGCCTGCATGATGAAACGCGTAAACGTATCAAAGGAAAATGCCGCTCAACTGGTAAAAAAAGTCGATGAGGAGAGAACCAAATGGAGTTTAAAACTATATGGAATTGATAATTGGGATTCCCGGTTGTATGATCTTGTCATTAACATCGGCAAAGTAACCATAGACCATGCGGTGGATTTGGTTTGTCAAACAGTGCGATTAAAAGCTTTTCAGCCTACCGCTGAATCCCAAAAACAGATCGAGAAAAGAGCTAGAGAAGCGCTGTTAGAAGCTGAAAGCCCGGATAATATATCTCCTTTCTTCGAGCCAATGCGGACTGATCTCCTGAATAAAAAACGTAAACTTAAAACTGATTAACGTATGAAATAAATGACCTTAATTTCCGATTTCAGTCAGCCGCCCCCTGCCCCCTGTCATTTACTTTCTGTCTTCTGCCCTCGGTCATCTGACATCTGATTTCCTGCGCCCCACAATGCATCCCGCAGACCTGAGGTACGCTCAATTTTTTGCGCAATGGCATTGCGGATGATCGAACGATTTCCCCAGATGCGAATTTTTCTGCGTGCGCGCGTCAGCGCGGTGTAGATCAGTTCACGGGTTAAGATAGAAAATGCTTTGTCCGGCAGTATGAAAAGCACTTCATCAAATTCGGAACCCTGGCTTTTGTGAACCGTCATGGCATAGACCGTTTCGTGTTCCGGGAGTTGATGGATCTGGAACCGGCGAACCCCTCCGGTATCATCCGGGAAATAGACAAACAGTTGCTTCTCCCTGGCTTCAGCAGCCGGCAGGGTAATACCGATGTCGCCGTTGAATAATCCAAGTTGGTAATTGTTACGTGTAATTAAAACCGGCCGGCCGGCATACCATGGATTTTCCGCCATGGGGTCCAACTGTATCAAATTCTGCCGGCTCAATACCTGTTCCGCCAGTTTATTGATGGCTTGAGCCCCCAGTGGACCGATATTTAAAGCGCACAATATTTTAAAGCGCCGCAGTCGCTGCAGCGCGTCTGCCGGATCCCTGGTTTTAAGATAGGATTTATAGCCCGATACGATCTGATGCGATAAGGTCGCAATCAGATCTTCGTTTGCTTTCAATTGCAGCCAGTTAATGGATTTTTCTTCGGAATCGTCGAGTATGGCAAATGCCCGATCAGTGTCAGCACGATTCACTGCCCGACTTAATCCCCCAATGCCGCTGCCGGCGGCAAACCGATAGCTTTTTTGTAGTACGACGATGGAGTCCTGCAGCCTGGAGCCCTCGTCAGATGCTTGAACCATTTGGCCCAGATCCTCTCCGGTGAGTTCTTTGATACGATCCATAAAGGAATCGGAAAATCCGTGCATCACCTCCCGGTCGCAGATATCGCCCAGAACCGAACCCGCCTCGACTGAAGCCAGTTGATCCTTGTCACCGATTAAAATCAGCCGCGCATTTTGGGGCACCGCCCGGAATAGTTTGGCCATCAAGGCCAGATCGACCATCGATGCTTCGTCGACGACAACCACATCCGCCATCAGGGGATTATCCGAATCATGGCGGAAATACGGTGACCCTTTTATGGGTTTAAGCATCCGATGAATGGTGAACACGTCCGCCGGAAGCCTGGCTTTAACTTCATCATCGCAATTCATGCGGCTTTTGGCGTGTTCGAGGGATTCTTTTAATCTGGCAGCGGCTTTGCCGGTGGGCGCTGCCAGATAAATTTGCAGTCGCTTCCCGGGCGCCTGCTCCATTAAAAGCGCCAATACCTGGGTAACCGTAAATGTCTTGCCGGTGCCCGGTCCGCCGGTGATAACACTGAAATGCCTTAAGCTGGCGACGGCCGCTGCAATCTTTTGCCAGTTAACGCCCGGCTGTTTGCTTTTGGGAAACAGCCGATCCAGACTATGCTTTAGTCGCTGAAAATCCAGGTCCGCAATGTTTATGCAAATTCTTTTTTCAATGGATTTAGAAAGCGTATTTTCGTAATCCCAGTATCGATACAGATAAAATCGGTTTTTAGCATCCAGGATTAATGGGCATTTTTCACCGGGTCGGCCAACGGCCGGATGGGTTTTCAGTTTTTCCAGCCAGACATCAAGCTGGGGGCATTCGAAGGACTCCCGGTCTTCGGGTGTGCCGGCGAGCAGATTTCCGGCGGTCTTTTCCAAATTAAGGCAAATATTCCCGCTGGCGGTGGTATGGCTGACCAGGGCAGCGGCCAAAAATATATGCGGATCGTTATCCGGCGAAAGGCCGCTGATAAATTTTGCAAACTGAATATCGATCTCAGACAGCAGACCCTTCTGGAGGAGGCTTTTTATGGTATTTCTTTTCAACATTCGGGTTTTGGAATCTAAGCCATACAAATATTATTATTTAATAATAATTAGTTATATAATTTTATGGATGTGTAACTTAAACTTTTAAAAAGCCAGGGATTAAAGCATTTCCCAACGCATTGACAAGTGCCGGCTTTGGAAGGTCATAGAAAATTCCAAATTCCGGATTGCGGCGGCTGTCGATGCCCCGGATAAATATATAGAAAACGCCGCCAAAATCAGATTCATATCGAAAACCGGACTTACGCAGCCGCAGATACTGGCACAGTGCCAGTACGTATAGGTGGTACTGCAGGACATAATAATTTTCCTGCATCGTGCGCTGAAGGGCGTCTCGGCGATAGTCATCAATTGTCGGACCGAGATAGTTCGATTTCCAGTCCACCAGATAAAATTGGTCTTGATGCTGGAAAACCAGATCCATATAACCTTTCATGAAACCGGCGGCGGGACTGAAAACGAGTTTTTCCAGTCTGCCGGAGAAATCGCCACTGTTGTCGATGCTGCCGTGTTGCCTGAACAGAGACCGCAGGGTTTGCGGGCGAATCGTTTTCAAAGGAAAGTAGAATTCCATCTCGTTGATGCGCTGTTTGAAAGCAATTGAAGATAGGGTCAGGTCCGGTTTAGTGGGTTGTAAGGGTACCTTCAGAACGTGTGAAATCGTCTCAGAAATAATATGCTGCCAGGTCCGGTCAAACCCATAGGCTTGGAGTGAGTTTTGAACCGGTTTGCTTAAATCTCGAGCGGAACAGGTGGTGTAATCCAGATGTTCAAATAGATCATGGAAAAAATTTCCGGCGCGCGAACCTTTCGGAAATGCAAAAATATCGTTACGCTCGTCGGGCTCCCGGGGCGTTATCCATTTTTGGGGAGCATCCGTCAGGTGCCTGAAAAGATCACTAAAGGCATCGCGGTCTGGAAGATCAATGTCGGAAATTCGTCTTGAAAGCAGTGATGAATAGCTTGACACCTTCCAGGTGCGGTCAATTTT
>JASFGM010000299.1:0-4829 GCA_050123755.1 Desulfobacterales bacterium | reverse complement strand
GGGTTCCGATGACAATATCCAGCCGGCCGGCTTCAAGATCTGCTAGAATCTGCCTTTGTTTCCGTATCGAACGGAATCGGCTCAGACATGCAATATTTATCGGATAACGTTCATAACGATTGCAAAAGGTCGCATAATGTTGTTCGGCCAGGATCGTGGTGGGAACAAGAATCGCAACCTGTTTATTGTTGTTGACCGCAAGAAATGAGGCCCGCAGGGCCACCTCCGTTTTGCCATATCCAACATCCCCGCATACCAGGCGCTCCATTGGCGTTTTTTGATACATATCATCGAGAACGTCGTCTATGGCGCTAATCTGATCGGGCGTCTCTTCATATTCAAATCCTGTTTCGAAATCGCGCAAATAGCTGTCGACGGCAACAAAGGCATGCCCTTTATCAAATTTTCGTTTGGCATACAGTTTTAGAAGTTCGCCGGCGATCTTCTCCGCAGATCGTTTGACTCTGTCCTTTATCCGCTTCCAGGAAGTTCCGCCCATTTTATCAATGACCGGTTCAATGCCTTCGACCCCCATATATTTCTGAACCATGCTCATCCGGTCGACCGGGAGATAAAGCTTGTCGCCGTCTTTATACAAAAGCACCAAAAAATCATTTGTGAGGCCGTCCACCTTCAATTTCTTCAGTCCGTCATAGCGCCCGATACCATGTTCAACATGTACGATCAGATCATCCTTTTTGAGATCCTGCAGATCCAGCAATTCAGATGGCCGTCTGGAGCGGTATGGTTTTCGCGGGCGAGGTCTTAATCCGAAAATTTCGGCTTCCGTAATAATGGCCAAAGATTCCGCCGCCCAAACAAATCCCGATGAGATCTGCCCGAGACAGAGGTAGACTGTATTCGGCTCGATTTTCGCATCCGAAAAGGTCTGTGTTAATCTAAACTGGAGACCATAAGGGGTAAGTAGTGACTTTAATCTTTCGGCCTGAGTTTTGCTTCGGCACACAATGAAAGTGGCCAATCCGGCTTGCCTTTTTTGATCAATCCAATCGGCCAGCGGTTTGAGAAGATTTTCCTTCTCTTGATAATTTTTTAGGCGCAAACTGATGTCCGTATTGGTTTCGACAACTGCCTTAAACTGCAGCGTGTTCGAGCGGTTCGGCTCAACCCCCCGCTGGACTTCAAGCTGTTTGAAAATTAGCGGTTTTTTTTGTAAAATCATTGCTTCGACCTGTGACCAGCTTAAATACAGCTGTGCCGGATCCACGCAGAGTTTTTTCGTTTGACATGATGTTTCAAAATTCTTTGCGATTCGGTTTGCGGAATCCGCTACCGCCCTCTCCAGGTCTTCAATTGCGGTAGATACAATCAGGGTATTTTGGGGCAGGTAGTCAAACACATTATCAAGATCCGGGTAAATCAGGGGTACCAGGCTCTCAATTCCCGGAAAGCCTTGACCGTTTTTGATTGGATCGATAATTTTTCTGATTTCGCTCACCGGGATTTCAAGCTGCGCTGCCCGCAACCTTATCCGGTTGATGATTTGTGGGACCATGACCTTGTTTAAAACCATTTCGCGGGCGGGAAGGACAACGGCTTCATCGATAGGGGTAAGGCTGCGCTGGCTGCCGGCAGAGAAAAATCTTATGGATTCCACCGTATCACCAAAGAACTCCATTCGGATGGGATCCGGGTAGAGCGGGCAGTAAATATCGACGATCCCTCCTCTCACACAAAAATCTCCCGGCTCTTCAACAATAGAAGCGTGCTCATAGCCCCCGGTCACCAGCTTTTCAATGAACCCGTCTCTTTCGATTTCCTCCCCGGCAACAATCAATTCAGCATAATCAATGATTTCCTGTTTTGGAATAACCTTTTGCAGCAAGGCATCTACCGAGGCAACCACGATCGGAGGCGTCCGGGACTCAATTGTCTGATAAAGCGCACAGATTCGCTGGGCTGCGGTTTCGCTGTGATAGGAAAGAAATTTATACGGTAAAATATTATACGGCGGAAATAAAAACAGCGCGGCGCCGGCGCCATGATTGAAAAATCGCAGGTCTTCTAAAAAGCGCTGGGCTTGCTTGACGGAAGGCGCAACCACTAAAATGGGAAAGTGAAGTTGATGGTAAATTCTTGAGATCAACAGCGCCTGATCAGATCCGCTCAGACCTGCAAACTCAACGGTGCGGCTTTGGCTCGCTATCTGATCGATCAGCGGATTAAGTGAATTTATTGCTTGATTTAGAGACATAAACAAAGTAATGAGTCAACGACCACCCGCATCGCGTCTGGTTTGAAATAAATAAATTTAGAAGTGGTTTCAAAACCTCAGATCAGGTTCAAGGGCAAGGCGTCCCGCGAATTGGAAGCGGAGCGTACACGTTAGTACGTGAGCATTTCAATTCGCGGGACAACGCAGCCATTGGGCCTCAGATGGGGTTTTGAAATCACTTCTAGGCCACCGTAGCTCAGCTGGTAGAGCAGGGCATTCGTAATGCTCAGGTCTGCGGTTCAAGTCCGCACGGTGGCTCCAGGTTTGCAGTAAGGGCTTCCCTGTTTGTCCATCGGGAGCCCTTTTTATTACTCGACCAGAGTTCCTTAATCCCATTTGATATTCAATAATTAGCCTGTTCAAAACTCCCTAAAAAATTGAATTGGATTCAGATTTTATAAAAAAACCGGTCGCGGATTAGTTTTTGAATCATCATTATTTAATTAATTCGCATCTTGACATATGATGTCGGTGCGTATAAGCTTATATTTTATAAATCGCTTATTAAACGCAGTCCGCGCCGCGCGAGTCAAATGCGGTTTCACTTATGATAGCCGAAATTACTTAAATCACCAAACAAAAAAACGAATTCATTTTGCTAAAAATTTTTAAATAATTTCCATGGAGACGTTTGAATGAACGATACTGGCGATGCGCAAATAAAAACTGAAATTGATAAAATTATGAAAAACGTTAAAAATATTATGCAAAAAGTTGATGCATTAATGCCAAAAAAGGAAGCGGGACCCGAAAATAATGAAGATGCCGGGGAGAATCCGAATTCACCAGATATGAGCAGCACGGAAAGCACCTAAAATCTGGTAGAGAAAGAGTTCATACGGCATTAACCAAATATCCTGTGCTTAAAATATTTAAAACCGATTGACCACTTTAGCTTGAGCGAGTTGAAGGACAACTGCGAATCATTTAAAAAGGCACAGGTTTTTTTACGAGGAGGCGCCATGGCATTAACCAAAAGCGACATCGTTGCCGCGGTACACGAGCTTGGTTTTACGAAAAAAAAATCAGTCGATATCATCGAAACCTTGCTGGAAATTATTAAAGGCTCACTGGAAAAAAACGAAGACGTATTGATCTCCGGTTTTGGAAAATTTTGTGTAAAAGATAAAAATCAACGCAGAGGTCGCAATCCGGCAACTGGAGATGACTTGATTCTTAGAGAGCGAAGGGTTGTCACATTTAAGTGTTCAGGAAAATTAAGGAAAAAAATTAACGGGTATTTTTAATTTTAGCGGTTTCGTAAAAACCCGCCTTGAAGATAAAATGTCACCCGCCGCCTTGTAAGGGTAAACCCAAGGGAAAACCCTCCGGTTTTATTCCTTTCCGTGGAAAACGCTTAGAAGCTTTCTTAAAAACAGTAGACACGTTCACGGGTCCCGCTTGAAAGCGGGACTTCGCGTCTGTTCCTTCTAGAAGTGGTTTCAAAACCTCAGATCAGGTTCAAGGGCAAGGCGCAGGCCGATCGAGAAAGCGCAGCATACATGGGTATGTGAGCATTTATCGGAGGTCTGCAACGCAGCCATTGAGCCTCAGATGGGGTTTTGAAACCACTTCTAATGATTATCTCCCGGCCGGGGATGCCATAGCTGAACATAATTGATTTTGAGCAGTTTATTTTTTTAGCAACTTGTGCTACTCATGTCCGAAAAGGATTTCTGCCGCACCTCGTCGCAAATTCGATTGCGGCCCCTATCATTCACTTCATTTGCTCTTGCCACGTAGGGACAATATCCATAAACCTTATTAATTGACTTGAAGATTTCATACGGAGGATTTTGAATGCGAGCGATCATCACCGGAATAGGACACTATGTGCCGGATAAAATACTTTCGAATAGCGACCTGGAAAAAATTGTCGATACCAATGATGAATGGATCACCACCCGGACCGGAATAAAGGAACGCCGGATACTGGATAAAGAAAAAGGCACCTCGTATATGGCGACTCGGGCGGCGGAAGTTGTTCTCAACGAAACTCAAACTTCGCCCGATGAACTGGACTTAATCTTGGTTGCCACGGTTACACCGGATATGCCGGTTCCATCAGCCGCTGCATTTATTCAAAGAAATCTGGGGGCAACCAATTGCTGGGGATATGATGTCAACGGCGGCTGCACCGGTTTTATATGCGCATTGGCAACCGGCGCACAATTTATTGAGAGCGGCCGGCATAAAAAGGTTTTGGTAATCGGAGCTGACAAAATGAGTGCGATAACCAATTATGAGGACCGTAAAACCTGTGTATTGTTCGGAGACGCAGCCGGTGCAGTCCTATTAGAACCTTCCGAAGAAAATGGTTCGGGCATCGAAGATTTTATTCTGCATCTGGATGGCTCCGGAGCCGAATCCCTCAAGATAGAAGCCGGGGGCAGCCTCTATCCAGCCTCCCGCGAAACCGTTGACCAAAACCTGCACTTTATCTGGCAGGACGGCAAGACCGTATTCAAACATGCGGTAACCGGCATGGCGGATGTATCTGTAAAAATTATAGAAAGAAACCAGCTAACCGAAAAAGATATTAAATTTTTTATTCCCCATCAGGCCAATTTTCGAATTATTGATGCTGCTGCCA
>JASFGM010000298.1:0-4838 GCA_050123755.1 Desulfobacterales bacterium | reverse complement strand
AAGCCCACCCAGCTAAGGGATAAAGATGTCATCAGTTTTGCCCGCTATGAATTTACTTTTCTTTATCCGAAATCATTATACCATATGCTGCGGGATGTTAGCTCCTGAGTTTCCTACCCTCAAATATACTTCATAAGTCTTTATTGCATATTTAATCTAGGTATCTGTGTACAGGTGCCTGTCTTCCGGTTCAAAGGTTCAAGGTTCAAAGGTTCAGAGCTCAGATAATAGCAGAAAAAGGAGGAACATCAGAACACTGAAACCTCTAAACCCTGAACCTCTGAGCCTTGAACCCTGAACCCAAAAACTGACACTTATAATAAAACCGAGTTTTGCAAATTAAATAAGGACCGACTTTGAGGTTGGTGAATTTTTAGGTGTTATAGGCTGGTTTTTATTTCGCCAACTCTGTTTTTATCGCGCGGCCCAACCTTTCCAGTAAATACGGCTTCTTAATATAGGGTCCGGCACCCATTTTTTGGGCTGCTTTCACGCGTTCGGATTCCGAATATCCACTGGCGATGATGGTTTTTTGGCCCGGATAAATTGCTGAAATTTGCTTGTAGGTTTCGAGGCCGTCTATTCCCGGATCCATGATCATGTCCAGCACCATTAAATCCGCAGTATGATGGTGCATGTAATTCACAGCCGCTTCGCCACTGGCAACGGTGGTTACGTTATATCCCAGCTTTTCCAGCATCTCGGAGGCGATCTGCCGCTGTTCTTTGACATCGTCGACAACCAGGATGGACTCACCCTGGCCCATAATTTCTTCAAGGCTTACGAGGTCTGCATCTTTAATTAATTCCTGGCGAGTGACGGGAAAGTAGAGGGTGATGGCCGTTCCTTTGCCTTCTTTGCTTTTAATGTCGATATAGCCCCGGTGGTCTTTTACCGTGCCCCAAACCACCGCCATTCCCAATCCGGTACCACTGCGGCCCATAGACTTTTTCGTATAAAACGGTTCAAAAATACGTTCAATATCTTCAGGGGCCATGCCGATCCCCGTGTCCTCAACTGTCAATGTAACATAATCACCTCGACCGATTTCATCAAACGCGTTTTTATTTTTGTCCTCGTGTCGATTTTCGCTATGAATGATTATTTTGCCCCCGTCAAGCATTGCTTCGGCCGCGTTGGATACCAGATTCATTACGGTCTTTGACAGATGAACCGGAGAACCCAAAATGTTTAACAGATTGGCTTCCAGATGTCGTTCCACTTTTACATCGGGATGGTCTATTTCTAATTTTTCATGTTCGGGGCTGAGCAGGTATTCCGATACGATGCTGTTTAAATTGACGACTTCTGTAGCCGCGACCCCTCTTCGGGCCAGTGTTAATAAATCCTGAACGATAGCCGCCGCTTTTTCGCCGGATTTTTGAATCGTTAAAATGGGCTTTCGAAGCGGGCTGCTTTCGTCGATCTCCATTAATAACAGTTCCGGATAGCTGACAATTCCAGATAGAATATTGTTCAAATCATGGGCCACACCACCGGCCAGAGTGCCGATGGCCTCCATCTTCTGGGCGCGCTGCAGCTGGGCCTGTAAATCCTTTTTTTCCAGATCCGCCAGCTTGAGTTCGGTGATGTCATTGCCGATGCAAAGAATTTCTTTAAACAGCCCCTTTTCATTAAAAATCGGTTGATACGTCCAGGCGATCCAGACTTTCTCTCCGTTTCGGCGTTCCGTTTCGTTTTCATTGACCATCGGCCGGTCCGGGTTTTTTTGCAGGGAGTTGACCAGGGCTTCAAAACCCTGACGGTTTGGCCGGCCGGCCGGCCAAATAATCTGTTCGGCATTTTTGCCGAGCATTTCATTTTCGGTATAGCCAAAAAGCCGCTGGGCAAATTCATTTGAAAAAGTAATGCGGCCTCCCGTCTCCATCCGCAGGATAATACTGTTGGCCGTTTCGACAAGTTCGCGATATTTGTTTTCGCTCTGTTGTAGTTTTACAAAGGACCTTGCGTTCATGATGCTGGTTGCGAGCTGGGATGCCACACCCATCAAGAGGTTCATGTCGCTTTGCCGCAGCGGTGTTTTGGATTTAATATTGTCAACCGCCAAAATTCCCAGTGCTTCTTGTTCATATACGATGGGAACACAGATCACGGACTGACCGCCCATTTGTTTTGCAAACTCCAGACTCCTGGGAGACAGCGTGTCTTCAATTTCACGGATATCCTGGATTAAAAGCGGTTTGCTTTCTCTCATGGTCAGGATAAACAACCCTTTGGATTCCGGATTATTCAAATTAAATTCGAGTCCCCTTAAAAAATTCTCCTGCTTTTCGGTATGACCAAAACCGGCGCTGTAGCGCAAGTGGGATTTTTCCTCGTCTGCCAGCATGATCATGCCGCGGTCAAAATCAAGACGCTTATCCATTACGCTGATGACGCTTCCAAGCAGGTCATCAATCGTCAATATTTTCGAGGCCGCCTGCCCGATCTCCTGCACGAGCAAGGCGTTATTATAGCGAATATTACTTTCCAGAATCTGGTCTTCTGCGCCTGCTTTTTGGGTTTCGACAGTCTGGGTCAGTTCCTTTTTTTCAAGATATTCGGAATAAAATGAAATAGTTGCAGCAAATGTAGCCAAGCCGAGCACCACCAAGCTCCAGATCGCCGGTGTCACCAGCCAGAAAAGGAGCAGGGAGGCTAGGACGCTGAACAAAAGAAAATAATTGCGGATGTGCTTCCAGAGCATTAAGGGCATCCGCTGCCAGCTGATGATATAGCGGCAGCAGTCATCGCCCCTGTGGAAACAGGAAGGGTGTTCAATATGGGCCAGTTTGTCTTCATAAAATTTCGGCGCCCCCTCGAATATCCCCATTCGATTGTCGCACTGGTAGGGTTTTTCTTTGACACCCGGCATGGGAGTGGAGGTGATCTCCACCCTGTTCGGCCCCAGTTTTTTGACTTTGATTTTGGCCCCGCGACTCATGAACGGGTACATCTTCCCCATCAGCAGGTAAATTGCGGTCAGGTTCATTAATCCCAAAGCATACTGCTTGACCGCTCCGGCGGATGCGGAGGTCGACATATAGCGACCGGAATCCCTGGCAATATTCGCATTGCCGGTCTTTTTTACCAGCGTCTCATGAAAGCGATCGATTTGCTCCTGATTAAACCAGTGCGCCGGATCTTCGACCTCGTACCAGGTTATTCCGGCCTCATCCAGAATCGAGTCGATACTTACATCAGGATGATTCTTGCTGATGTATTCCAAATAGATTTTCATGAGACGGCTGTTATAGAGAGACGCTTTGTCTTCCATGCTGCTATTTTACCCAATTTTCAGTTCAATTTTCAAGATCGAATTTGTTTTTGGAATTATTTCTTAATGTTATTACCGCTGCGGGTACTATCCAATCGGGTGCACAATTTTTGAAGCCGGAACCACCTGAACCTGGTTTTGCAGATCCGGCAGCATTTCTTGTAATATGCGGTAAGTCATCGAATAGGGGTGCAGGATGCCCACCGCCTCACCATTTGACCTGGCGATACGGATCAGTTCCTTAATTTGTTTTCGGATAAAATCCGGTTTCTGGTAGTGGTCAATAAATACGTCCCGCTGGGCAAAGGGCACCTGAAACAGGCGCGCCGACGGTTTGCACAGAGAATCAGACGTTGTACGGCTGTCAATAAAAAAGAGTCCGCGATTCTTCAAAACGGAAAAAATCTGATACATCTGGGCCGATTCTGCCGTTAATTTTGAACCCATATGGTTGTTGACCCCTTTAACGCTGGGCATCGTATTGAGGTTTTCCTCGAGCTGGTTGATCAGCTCATCAGGTGTCATAGAGCTTAGCAGTGTTCCGGGGCCGGGGTTTACCTGCGGATATTCAACAGGTTCCATCGGCAAATGCAGCATAATTTCCAAACCCTTTGAACTCGCTAAGCGGGCAATCTTATTTTGAAAGGGGCTATGAGGCAGAATGGAAAAAGTTAAATTAAGACCCAGCCCTAAAAATTTTTGGGCCATTTTTTTATCATAACCCAGATCATCGATAATGAGTGCGACCCGGGGTAATTTTCCTGATGGCAGCGGCTTGGGTCTAGGGATTGACTTCGGAATATCAATTTTTGCCAGCGGCTCACGGGTCGGTGTCTTCTCTTTAGGAAAGATTTCAAATTGCGGCTTTTTTTTGAGCGGTTTTTCCTTGGCTGGCGTCGATTTATAGGCAGACACAGCTGGCGAGGGCTTTTCAGGCGGTGCCAGATAATAGACAATAAATCCGATGGCGACGACCAGCACTGCAAGAATCGCCAATCCGGTAAACGCCTTGGAAAGGGAGTTTTTAAGGGTGGTCTTTTTGCGTTTTTTGGCGGGACGTCTCTTTTTTCGGGTTGATTTTCGTTTAGCCATTTAAACGCTATCTGCAAAATGGAAGTGAAACGATCAAGCGGCTCTCTGTATTCACTATTTGAGGGGTCGGGGAGTTTTTCCATCCTCGTTTTTTGACAAGCCCGCCTGGGGTTCCGCCCCCGCAAGCCGCAACAAATGATTCCCGGGCTTTGACAACGCCCCCAGAACGTCTAGTTTACCCCATGACAGGCAGCGATGACGATCGCAGCCGTGGGATTTGCTCCTCTGGGGCTGCCCCGGGGTGGATTTAGCGGGCCTGCTGCCGTTGTTTGGAACTCAGTGTATATTGTTGCGGCTTGCGGGGGCGCAACCCCAGGCGGGCTTGTCAAAAAACGAGGATGGAAAAACTCCCCGACCCCTCAGTTATAATAGGTCTGAAAGAAGATAGGTAATTCATCAGTTCATCTGGACCGCTTCCCATCCCAGTATCGCCAGCTTGCGTGCGACCCCACCCCCATAATTTCCAAAT
>JASFGM010000297.1:0-4840 GCA_050123755.1 Desulfobacterales bacterium | reverse complement strand
AATCATTAGTTGGGCCGGCGGATTAACACCGCGCACGTCTGGAGATTGAGGCAGTTGATGGGAAACGCGCCGGGTCCAATCCTTTGTGGCTTTCTACTGGTTCGCTTGGAAAAAATGGAGTGGGAATCAGCTTATCAAAGAATGCAATGGATTTATCTTATGTGTCATCGTATCTTTTAAACAATAATTTCGTTAGGAAATAAAAGATTAGCAAAATCCCTGGCGTGGATAGAGCAAAAGAAATCCCGATCAAAGGATTAATGTAATTTCGGAATACAAGAATAAAAATATTAATAAAAAACACAATTATGGCGCTTATAAGCCAGTATTTAGTGCTTTTGCTAAAATGCTGCATGGGTGACGCATTCAAGGGTTCAATTCCATTCAAAATGTACAATAAATGAATTATTGTTATTAAAAAGACTGAATTTTTGAATGAACCGTAATACAGAATTGTTAGAATTTTGTTAGGATAGTATTTTTCCTGGAAATATATCTGTTAATACGTTAATTCCAGATCAGCCAATCCCACTTTAACACCCAAACAAAGCCGTTTTACGTTATCGTCAGACCGCTGACGGAATTTCTTTTTTTCGTTTTTACCATGAACATGGAAAAGGAGGGATTAAGGTGGCCGGATAATTCGTCAAGGTCAACGCTAGATATTTATACCCTTTAGCAATCTCAACCGAATCCGGTTAGCGTAAATCTGTTTCTCGCTATAATTTAAGATGGAGGTAGAATGGCTATGAATAAAATAAAGATTTCAATAGCAGGTCTTGGGAATTGTGCTTCTTCTCTAATCCAGGGTATCCACTACTATAGAGATAAGAATCCAGAGAATGCCATCGGGTTAATGCATTATGAAATTGGCGGATACGGGCCCGGTGATATTGACGTGGTCGCTGCGTTCGACATTGATCGGCGCAAGGTTGGCATAGACGTAAATGAAGCCATTTTTGCCCTGCCCAATTGCACAACTATTTTCTATCCCGATTTACCGCAATCGGGTGTTCGCGTTCAGATGGGACGGATTTTAGATGGTTTCTCGGAACACATGACGGAATATGAGGATAAATATACATTCATTCCGGCGGATGCTTCAGAATCAGACAAGCATGCAGTCGTAAACATCCTTAAGGAGACCGGGGCCGAAATTCTGTTAAATTACATGCCTGTGGGATCAGAAAAGGCTGCAAAATTCTATGCGGAATGCGCTCTGGATGCAGGTGTAGCATTTATCAACAATATTCCGGTGTTTATTGCAAGCGATCCGGAATGGGCACACCGGTTTGAAGAAAAAAACATTCCGATTATCGGGGATGACATCAAATCACAGCTGGGCGCTACCATAACTCATCGTATTTTAACCGATCTATTTAAAAAGCGGGGTGTAAAAGTCGAACGGACCTATCAGCTCAACACGGGAGGGAATACCGATTTTTTAAACATGTTGAACCGTCAGCGGCTTTATTCCAAGAAAAAATCGAAAACAGAGGCTGTTCAGGCCGTTGCTGCCCGCCGGTTGGAAAATGAGAACATCCATATCGGACCCAGTGACTGGGTGCCCTGGCAGAAAGATAACAAGGTATGCTTCATTCGAATGGAAGGCAAACTGTTCGGAGATGTTCCCATGGATCTTGAGATGCGCTTGTCAGTTGAAGATTCCCCGAACTCAGCCGGCGTAACCATTGATGCCATCAGATGTGCGAAGCTAGCCCTTGAACGCGGCCAGGGCGGAGTTCTGGAAGCACCTTCTGCTTACTTCTGTAAGCACCCACCTCGACAATTTACAGATGATGAAGCCTATCGGATGACCGAAACGTTTATTTCAAAACATCCGGATAAAATCAATGAAATCTCTGATCACCACGGTCTTCGGCGGAATTAGATTTTCTGTCCATTAAATCAATTTGAAATGCTGAATCAATTTCTAATTGATTATTAACGGATTTCTAACAATTCAAGCATACCACTCAATTTATCAATCGATTCGTGTCGTGTTTTACGATCCCGTCACTGGCAAACGAGCGTGAAACTAAATAATCTTTTTAAATTAGTTTATCTGCGTCATTTTAATATCAATAAACACACATTACCTTAATCGATCTTTAAGACTGAGATACCATATCATGGGTGCCGATATTAATTGCCCGAGATGCAACTCGGATGCACTTTATAAGTTTGGAAGAACGAAAAACGGCAAACAGCGATATATATGCCAGGTATGCAATCGGCAGTTTGTTTTTGGAAAAAGCAGACTGGAGGTCAAAAAAAGACCCGATTGTCCCAGTTGTGGAAAGCCGATGTATATTTACATGCGAGGTGATTCGTTTATCCGTTTCCGGTGTTCAAATTATCCAAAATGCAGAACTTTTCATAAGCTGACCCAGGAGGTTTCACTAGTCAATGATTTATTAAATTCTTCATGTCCTCAGTAGGTTACGCAGCAAAACCTCACTGATTCGACCCAATCCCGCCAAATGAATTGCCGTCCAGAAATTGTTTATTCATCTTTTTGAGGTTCCCCCACTAAGCATTTCTTTTTTCCGGTGACACAATATTCTCAGCCTATTCGAACAACTATTTACTAAACGATTTTAGGCCTTAAAATTAGGCCGAACATTTGTTAGTTTTTTGTGTTTTTTTTTAACAAAAATCTAACAAATGTCCGTTGACTTTGCGCTGGATCTGAAGTAGGTGAGAGCAGAAAATTGTTCTGGACTTAATTCGCATGAATCAATATTTAGATCAATCATCCTTACTGATTACTTAACAGAAGCTTCGGGGTCTGGGCTTTAGCGTCTTAGATTTAACTGAAATGATCATTTTAGAGGGGGACTTGATGATCTCATCCAATTGTGACTTTTCTGATTTTGTTGCGGCCATTAAAGACAAATCTTACTATGATGTTATCTATTTAGCCGATCAGGAGGCAACCGCAGCTGAACGGCTCTTATTTCGAAACGGCGTCCACGACGATGAGAGAAAAAGATGTGGCCAGAAATACGCTTCGATTTTAAAGGATTTAATTTCCTATATGAGATCTAATATCAGACCGAAAAATGGTGGAAATGAATATTTTGAATTGTTTGCCATGATTCTTGATAGTACAAATGCAAATGAGAGGGACATTTAGGACGATTGAATGTCACAAATAGCTTCTAAAATTCAATTTGTGTTTAAATTCCCCAGCACCCATACCCGCTGTGTGTTTAAAACGAGGTGAAACCATCCCGCCACCTTCGAGAACGGTTGATCGGGGGAACTCCGACCTCGCCTATTCCGGATAGGAGTTTTAAGCGACTACGCATGTGCTCGATGATCTGATCCAGGTCTTCGGATGTTTTCGGTTGATGATTTGCTGAAGGCATCTGTTCGGCAGAGAGCCTAAGTTGCATATATTTAATCGCATTTGATGTTGAAATCCCATTCCCGAAACTGCAATTCATTGTCGACCTCCCGCTACAATCTGTTTTCCCAATTGAGTTCTTCATTTCGGGGTAGATGCTAATATATTTAATCAAGAATTGCTTTTCAGTAACGTAACGAACTGTAACAATGTGTATCACGTTTAACCTTCTAGATTAGCTTGACGACCTGTTGGCAGGTTTTATGGGGAAATTTAATGGTTATTCGATGTAGTAACTAACACCAAGGTTCCAAATAACGCTGCATTTCTTGCAAACGAGCTTCCTGCTTTTATTATGCTCATCAGAATGTTTATTTAGATATTAATGGTGAATTTTCCGATATATACCTTGCGCGGTAATGATTTCCTCTCCTTTAAGCATCTTGGAAAGTACAGGTGTAACCGGATCAAAGTTATCTATCAGGTTTTCCATTACGGTTTTCTCGGAAACCTTTTGCCACTTGGTTTCACCAAAATGTTTGAATTCATAGCATCGTAAAATATATTCCATTACATCGTCCCAGTCTACTGCAAAACAAAAGGTTCTGCATTGCTGTTTTCTGTTGATGGGTCAGCTCAGAAGCTGTTGGGCAGATAAATCGTTGTCAAAAGACAATAAATATGTGTGATTAGAAAAATGTTAAAGCAAAATTAGTTTTTTTTATCTTTCATTTGTTTAAATAAGATTGATGTTGTCTTCAGGAAGGCCAGAGATTAAATCATCTCCAAGCTTATGCATAGATAGAATGGAAATAAAAACACCAACAACCAATAAAACGCACGACATATATTGAATAAAAAAAGGCACACGATATTGATTGCTTATTAAACCCGCTGCGCTCAACAACATAATTATCAGGAGTTTTTTAAAATACGATACGGAATCAAAAAGTTAAGATCTTGAATTTAGACCGTGTACTTATCCTCGACATTTATATCGTTGACATTTTGAAGATTACAGATGCAATAGATCAACTCTTCTGGAGATTAGGCAAAAAATGATGGTCCCATTAAGCAGTTCACGGTCTATTTTTCCCATTCATGAGGGCCGCCGATAATACCGCCATCATGAGGAAGACTGCTTCGGGTGGATCTTAGGTAGGCGAATGGCGTCTGATAGAGGAGATTGGAAACACGAGACATATAGATGTCTGCATAGCCTTCCAACTGACGCGCAAGATAGCTTTTATCAAAACCTGCCCGTGTGAGAAGACCCCAGCGCGGATTAAAAATCTCCTGTGCCTCCTTTGCTAAAAGTTTAATGCGTTCATCTATAGTGGATATTTTTTGTGTAAGATCGTTCATTTGACTATGGAGTTCGGCTAGGGACGAGTTGGTTTCTGGTCCATACCCACCCTTTATACGTTGGGTGTAAAGCTTGAGCCGAAACTGTTCTTGCTCAAGGTTGACTTTTTTACTCATCATAAA
>JASFGM010000296.1:0-4856 GCA_050123755.1 Desulfobacterales bacterium | reverse complement strand
GTACCCAGCTCAAAAGGGTCTAACGAAACAAATGATTGACGATTATAAGACGACAGCCCCAAATACCGTACCAGGAGGAAACGGGTAATGGATTTTACAATGTCGCGCGAAGACGCGATGATCAAAGATGCTATTTATGACTGGGTTTCCAAGGAGTGCACGCGGGATGTGGTTGCGGAAATGGATGAAGCCAACGCGTTTCCGACCAAGCTTGCCAGAAAATTATCACAGCTGGGATTTTGTGGAATGATGATTCCCGAAGAGATCGGTGGTGAAGGCCGCAATGTCTTGGGGGCCTGTATCGTCACTGAAACCATCGCTACGGTCTATCCGGCCCTGGCCAGGTGGTACACCAGCCCGACGTTCTATGGCGGTGCCGTGATATCGGCCCTGGGCAGTGAAGACCAAAAGAAAACGTATTTACCCAAATGCGCAACCGGCAAACTGGCGGTCGCTCTGGCGCATACCGAAAGTGACTCAGATCCAAATCTGACACGGATTCAAACGACTGCAAAAGAAGACGGAGATCGCTTGCTTATTAGCGGCGAAAAACAATATATCAGCATGGCCGATAAAGTGGATCTGCTGCTGGTAACTGCTCGCCATGAGAATTCCGACGCCGAGGATCAGACCTTTAGCTTTATCTGCGTTAAGCGTAAATCACCGGGGGTGACCGTTGAACCGATTGAAAAACTCGGCTATAGAGGTGCCAATTTCTGTAAGGTGCGCATCGATGCGGTTGGCGTCGATCCAAACGATATTCTGGGCGGAACTGATAAGCTGGGATTTGGTGACCAACAATGGAACCAGATTTTAAACATCGCATTGTTGACAGTTTCCGCCGAAGCGGTGGGGTTGGCCCAGGGCGCGTTCGACTATACGCTCAACTATGCCAAACAGCGGGTCCAATTCGGCCAGGCAATCGGCAAGTTCAATGTCATTCGGAATATGCTCGCTGAACTCGCCTATGCCATCGAAGCCGCCCGATTGCTGCTGTATCGAGCCGCCTGGTTGGCCGATCAGCACCAACCGTTTGCGCGGGAAATAGCCATGGCCAAATGTCAGGCCTGTGAAACCGCCCGGCGGGCAGCTATGGATGGACTGCAGATATATGGTGGTTACGGATATTCCATGGAATATGACATCCAGCGCTATTTAAGAGACGCGTTGTCATTGACAGCCGCCGGAGCCAGCCTTGAATCCTTAAAAGCTCGAATCGGTGCCGGTTATGGGCTTTGATATATCACCCCATACAGCGTCGAGGTAAAGCCCGTATGTTGCAGGTAACCAATCTGGAAACAACCTACAATGATATTATCCTTGCGCTCAAGGGAATATCCATTAAAATCCCTTCAGGAAAGATAGTCACCCTGTTGGGTGCCAACGGGGCGGGCAAGACGACTACCATCAATACCATTTCCGGTATTCGCAAGGCACTGGATTTGGTGGTCGAAGACGGGACCATCGACTTTGAAGGACACATTTTAAACGACAAAGAACCTCATGAAATCGTATCCAAGGGGATTTTACAGGTACCCGAGGGGCGGCGGATTTTTTCAGAATTGACCGTCGAGGAAAATTTGATGATCGGATCCTATAGTCTGGTGAATCGAAGTGATTTTCAAAAAAACAAAGAAATGGTGTTCAATTATTTTCCTTTTCTGCCACGGCGGACCCACCAGCTTGCCGGCTATTTAAGCGGCGGTGAGCAGCAAATGCTGGCCATTGCCAGAGCACTGGTGGCCAGCCCCAAATTAATGATGCTGGACGAACCTTCACTGGGTCTGGCGCCTTTAATTGTGCAGGAGATTTTCGAAATCATTCGACGGATCAACCAGGAAGAAAATATGACCATCTTGCTGGTGGAGCAAAATGCCAATATGGCGCTGTCCATTGCTCATTACGGATATGTTCTCGAAAACGGCCGGATCGTCATGGAAGGACCCAGTGAGAAATTGCGCCAGGACAAAGATATCCGTGAATTTTATCTAGGGCTGTCGGAGGCGGGTATCCGTAAAAGTTTCCGGGAAATAAAACATTACAAGCGCAGAAAACGATGGCTGTCATAGAAAATAACGATTTCCTTCAACTGCAGGTGGCGGACCTCTCGATCAGCTTCGGCGGAATCCAGGCGCTGAACACGGTATCGCTCGCGGTGCACAACGGCGAGATTTATTCGATCATTGGGCCCAACGGCGCCGGTAAAACCACGTTGTTTAATTGTATCAGCGGTATCTATCATGCCGAGGAGGGAAGTATTTTATTCGAAAGCAGTGAAATCATGGGAATGAAATCCCATCAGATTGCCCAGCTGGGAATTGCGCGCGCGTTTCAGAATATCGAACTGTTCAGGGGGATGACGGTTTTAGATAATCTGATGTCGGCGCGGGGTCATGCAATGCGATACGGCTTTTTACTAGCGGCTGTCTATCTGGGTAAGTGTTTGCGCGAAGAGGTCCGATGTCGCGATGACGTCGAAGAGATCATCGAGTTTTTAGATTTGCAAAACCTGCGGAAATCACCGGTGGGCAGCCTGTCCTTCGGCCTGCAAAAGCGAGTGGAGCTGGGACGGGCGCTGGCGATGAGACCGAAACTGCTGTTGATCGATGAGCCCGTCAGCGGAATGAATTTGGAAGAAACCGAAGATATGGCCCGTTATATGCTGGACATCAATGAGGAGATGAACATCACCATCATCCTTGTCGAGCACGAGATGGGTGTGGTGATGGATCTTTCCGACCGCGTAACGGTACTGAACTTCGGGACCAAGATCGCCGAAGGATCTCCCCAGGAGATTGCCCAGAATCCCCAGGTAATCAAAGCCTATCTGGGGGAAACGCAACAATTGAGTACCCCGTCATTATAGCTTTGGTTATCCTTTTTGGTTCCGGCTTGGCTGGATTAGGATTTTTCCCGATGGAAAAACCGAACACAACCTATCCCAAATTGCTGGTCGAAAAAGCCCGGATTTATCAGGATCGGGTGGCCATGCGGGAGAAGTACAAAGGCATCTGGCAGGAAATTTCCTGGAACACGTATCTGGAAAAGGTCAAACACTTTTCGCTCGGATTGGCCGAGCTTGGCATGCAGGCCGGTGACCATCTTTCGATCCTGGGGGAAAACTGTCCGCAATGGGTGTTTGCCGACCTTGCCGCCCAGAGTCTGCGGGGTGTATCCGTCGGTATCTATCCCACCAACTCTGAAGACCAGGTCAAATATATCCTCGATCATTCCAGGTCGCGATTCGTGGTCGTCGGAGACCAGGAGCAGACGGACAAGGTGCTGGCCATTAAAGACGACCTGCCCATGCTGGGGTACATTGTCGGCATCGACATGAAGGGCCTGCGCCACTATGACGATCCGATGATCATCAGCTTTGGCGCGGTTGAAAAACTGGGACGCACGGCTGACCGCCAAAACCCCGATCGATTTCACAAACTGGTAGCGCTGACCGAACCCGAGGACATCGCATTTCTGATTTATACCTCCGGGACGACGGGACCTCCGAAAGGGTGCATGATTCCCCATCAAAACCACATTTTCAACATTCACGGATTGAACGAAATCTTTCGGTTTACGGACCGGGAATCCGTTGTTTCCTATCTGCCCCTCTGTCATATTATGGAGCGTGGTGTCTCCATAAGTATTCCCCTCGTCGCCGGATACACCGTCAACTTTGCCGAGTCAATTGAAACGGTTCAGGAAAATATCCAGGAAATATCGCCGACATTTTTTGCGGCCGTACCGCGGATTTTGGAAAAAATGCATTCGGCAGTTCAAATAAAATTTCAAGATACCACCCGCGTCAAGCGCCGCATGTATGCGTTCTGGGAACCCGTGGGCAAACGGGTTGCCGAATACCGAATGGCCAAGAAACAGGTCCCCTGGCGGTGGTGGTTGTTGTACGGGCTTGCGTATTTGTGCATCTTCAGGACACTTAGAGATAAAATAGGCCTGTTAAAGTGTCGCCTGCTGATGAGCGGCGGCGCCCCCATTGCGCCGGAAATCCTTTCTTTTTTTCATTCCTTAGGCGTATTTGCGATTGAAATGTGGGCCCTGACCGAGAGCTGCGGAGGCGGTACCGGACCGCATCACGAGATCAAACCCGGGTCAGTCGGACAACCCATAGAATCCGTCAATCTGAAGCTGGCTGATGACGGCGAGATCTTGCTCAAAGAAGATTCTGTTTTTGCCGGTTATTATCGTGATCCCGAATCAACAGCGGAAGTATTGCAGGAGGGCTGGTTGCATACCGGGGATGTTGGTCGATTTGATCAAGACGGCCACTTGTATATTATAGACCGCAAAAAGGACATTATTATCACATCGGGTGGGAAGAACATTTCACCGTCGGAAATCGAAAACAATCTGAAGTGCAGTCCTTTCATCAAAGAAGCCATTGTTATCGGCGATCGCAGGAAATATCTTACGGCCCTGATTCAAATTGAATTTGAAAATGCCGGCAACTGGGCCCAGAGAAATAAGATTCCCTACACGAACTACAAAAGCCTTGCACAGAATCCTAATATCCATGAATTGATCAAACAGGAAATCGAAAAAACCAATGAAACCCTGGCCCGGGTCGAGTCCATCAAGAAATTTAAAATTATAGAGAAAGAACTGGACCAGGATGATGAAGAACTCACAGCCACTCAGAAGGTCAAGCGCAAGGTGATTAGCGAACGTTTTCATAAAGAAATCGAAGCGATGTATGAATCGGGATAAAGCAATGTGATTGAAAAACGCATCTTGCTTGATTGCGGCGTCATCGGGGAAAAGAGGAAAATTGGAAAAAATCATCGATATCGTTTTTAGTGGATTATCTACGGGGGCGATATATGCGTTAATTGCCCTCG
>JASFGM010000295.1:0-4858 GCA_050123755.1 Desulfobacterales bacterium | reverse complement strand
ACTGAATTTATTTAAATCTTAACCGGACACTACTGCTGAAACGGATATCACAAGAATTTTCAGATTTTGTATTGCAATAACAAATATACAAAATTTCAGCCTTTTGAAAATTTTGATAGCTTGAGTCGAATCTTTCAATGTGGGTCAAAAATTCTTCAGTAGCGAACGGAAGGCATATATTTACAGAAGGTTAGATGTATAGTCGAAACCCACAATATTGCTCCTGGGCTGAAATTATGCTACACAGGGTCAGCTTGCGTTAGATCACCCATTGGTCTGAAACATATTTCATCTGGGAAACGCTGACAATCATTTCGAGGAATTTTCAGTTTTGAAAAAGTGGGTTTCACTATTCGGGTTTGTCGTGCTCGCCGTGATGGTGCTGCTGCTTTATGGCTTCACCCTTTACCATGCCTGGCTGGTCAAACGCCTGGGGACGATTATTCTGTTTATGCTTTGCGTTGGTTTGGTCAAAGGCATTGTCGCCGAAGGCCGCCATCTATGGCTTTCCGATGATAAAGATGACCTGTTTTCCGTCCAGTCCGTGAAAGTCTTTTCAGCCGTCTTCCTGGGGGCGGTGATCGCATTCCTGCTTAAGGTCGATCTGGGTATGGGCGCTGTGGTGGGAGCGGGTCTCACATCCCTCATGGCCGCCCTAGTCGTACCCGGACTGGCCGTGCCCGCCTATTGCGGCGCTTTTGTGGGGATGACGTCCGCGCGGCTCTTCAGTGCGCACAGCGATCTTTGCTTGGCCGCAGCCATTGCCGGGGCAGTCTATCTTCTGACCCAGCGCTCATTTCAGGGGTATGGCGGAAAGCTGGGCACAATTGCCTTCTGCGGCACCTTCGTAACCGGCTTCGGATTAAAGCGGGAGTTCTTGCTGACAGCGTTTCCGGCCTTGGATCTGATCGCCCCCATCCTGCTATGCGCGGTGCTTGCCACCGCTTTCACCTTCTATCTGAGCGTAACACTCGACCATGGGGCTGTTCTGGCATCAGGGGGCACCGCTTTGATCAGCGGATTGATCCTGCCCAACCTGTTCCCTGGAGAGGTGGGCGACACCCTGGCGGTCATGGCAACCTGCGCGTCGTTTGCGGGTATGTCGAGTCCTAAGCGCATCACCAATTGGTGGGCAGTGCTGGCCATGGGCCTGTTCACCGGGATGATCTATATCCTCAGCATGCCGCTTGCCGGTGGTGCCGGCGGTAAATTGGGCACCACCTCTTTCGGTGTCGCTGTATCGGTCAGTGCCTGGCATGCCGTGATACAAAAAGGGTCAAAGCGTGACCCGATTCCGCCAGGCTGCTGACGTCAACAATTTGCATTGCTTAATTTGGGTTTGTGGGAAGAATATGCTAATGTAAATCTAACATGATTCCATCAAAATAAAAGAGACGAAATCGTTTATCAAATGTTGTCCATCATGTATCAGTCGCAATTGACTTAAAATTAGGATGATCTTATGCTTAGCCAAATTGTACCTTCTCGCTTTTCGATTTTAACTGCTGCTGTTGCCATTTGCGCCTCTTTCTCGTTCGGCCTGCCCGATTTATTGGCCCAATCCAGTTGTGTGTCCTGCCACACGCAAGAAAATATGCTGAAAAATAGCCTGGCGGCTAAAAAAGAAAAGAAGTCGGCCTTGACCTCCGGTACCGGCTGAGGTGGATCCGTGGCTCCGTTGGAGCCGCAAAAAAAGGTTCTGGTGGCCCTGGAATTTTTAGACAGCGATCATGGCGAGATTGCCTGCGAAACATGCCATGGCGGCAATTCGGACGCATCGGATAAGAGCTCCGCACACGAAGGATTGGTGGCGAACCCTTCGCTCAGCGATCCGGAAGGCAACTGCGGCGAGTGTCATGAAGAGATTGCCGCCTCGGTGAAAAATTCGCTGCACGTGACCTTGGCTCCCTTTGCAAACATTCTAAAGCGTCGCGCGGATCAGGATAAATATAGGACCATCGAAATGGGCCTTGAGCGCCACTGCAGCCAGTGCCACACCGGCTGCGGAGGCTGCCATGTCAGCCGGCCTGCATCAGTGGGCAAGGGTTTTGTCAACGGCCACCTATTCAAGGCCCGTTCGGACCTTCTCAATCAATGCACTGCTTGTCACGGCAGCCGGATTGGCAATGAATACCTGGGCAAAAGGGGCCAGGGGGACATTCATGCCATCATGGGCAACATGGCTTGTGTTGACTGCCACAAAGCCGAAGAGATGCACGCGGCTGCTCCAGAAGATTTGAAGGGCCGTTATCATCTCAAAGAGGCTGCGAGATGTACGGATTGTCACAAGGATTTGCAGCGCGGTGAAATACGCAACCACAATATCCATATCGGTAAGGTGCAGTGCCAGGTTTGCCACTCTCAGACCTACACCAATTGCTACAGCTGCCACACAGGCACAGACAAAGAAGGGCTGCCCTATTACACAAACCAAAAAGATATAGAAAGCATAAAAATCGGCCTGGCTTACGAAGCGGATGTCCCGGCTGCAGACTTCAATTTTATGCTGGTGCGGCACATTCCAATAGACCCGGAGCTTTTCGCCCATTATGAAAAGGACGTCTTTGCAAAATTCGATGAGGTTCCCAGCTGGAAACGTGCATCACCGCATAACATTCAACGTAAAACCTGGCAAACGGCCACCTGCAATCACTGTCACGGAAACCGGGATTTGTTCCTGTCCAAGAAAGACCTGCTGGATTACGAGATCAAGGCCAACCAAAATGTTGTCGTATCCGACATAAGAGTACCGGCTAAAGTCGCGAGAACTGCTGAGCTGGAAATCGACACATCCGGCGTGAAAACCGACTGGGTAGTGGACGCCCGGTGGCTAAATGACAACATGGGCAAAGAAAACCTGGTAATCCTGGATGCTCGCACCGAAGACGCTTACAAGAAGGGACATATAAAAGGTGCGGTTCTGCTCGACCCTATGAAAAGCGGAAAACTGCGCTGGCCCTGGGGGACCAACACTCCCCAACAGCTGCTCGAGCCTGAAAAAATCGCCGAAGTGTTCGGCGAAAAAGGAATCGCGGTGGAAGATCACATCGTAGTGTACGACGATGATGCTTGGAAAGCTGCTTTTTTGCTCTCCGTGTTGGATTACTGCGGCGCTAAAAACATATCATTTCTCGAGGGCGGCATCGATACCTGGCGGCGAAACGGATATTCTATGAGCACCGAAACGCCGGTTATTGAGCCCAAAACATTTCGGGTTGACCTGCGACCGCAATTTATAGTGGACAATCAATTCGTGCGTGAAAACCTGGACAGCCTGGATGTGCTGATTGTAGACATCCGTACGCTCGATCAGTCCAAGAAACTGACCAAGCATCCACGTGCATTGAGCTACGGTAGAATACCCGGGTCCATCAAATTCCCGGTTTACGGACTTTACATTGACCATGCCCAGCTGAGGCCGCCACAGGAACTATTGTGGGTCCTTAAACAGCGCGGCATCACTCCGAACAAAAAGGTGGTGATCACGTGCAACACCGGTGCCTGGGCCGGTGCCGGTTTTTTCATGTTGCGGTATTTGGGATATCCCGATGTTCGCGTCCATGACGCGGCATGGGTAGGCTGGGAAGAATTCGTTCGGTATCCGGGTTGCGGCTACTAATTACCCAAACATCGCAGATGAAACCGAAATGTCATAGAATCTCAGATTGCGTGGTTAGCGAAACTATGGATGGGAGGGAAGGCATGTTGAAATCGATAATAACCGTTGTTGGGTTGTTCACCATTTCCATCTTCGGTGGCCTGGCAGCTTTTGCCGAGGAAACAGAGGAGACGATGGATGCTATTTTTGTCCCGGTGGGCAGGCTTGCTCTTGCGCCGCCTGTGGGTGTTACACCCAAACGTTCGGCGGTGGCTTTTCCGCACTCAAGGCATTTCGATTACACCTGCAAAACCTGCCATCACAAATGGGACGGCAATTCTCAGGTGCAGAGTTGCACTGCATCAAATTGCCATGATCAGCTATCCTTACCTGTGAAATCCAAAAAGGCCGGGGCTAATAGAATGCAAGCGATTCGATATTATAAATATGCATTCCACCAGCAATGTATCAGCTGTCACAGAGAGATAAAAATCCATAATGAAAAATTGGAACGGTCAAGAAAAAAGCTCAGAGAACCACTGCGGTGGCCAGGACCCACCTCGTGTGTGGGCTGTCATCCAAGAGAGTAAATGTTCCACTTTTCTTTGCGAGTCTTTTAATGCCTAAAATTATAAAAACCGTGACTGTATATTGCATACACTAGTCCACAATAATTTGCGTGTACTCAAATTGTGGACTTTGTGCCTTAGCCGAAACTTTTTGAAGGCACCAAAATTATTATATATTTCATTTGCCAGTCTGAAATTTCAGCTATCATTGAATCAACCAAAAATCGCCCTCTGAATAGCTGTTTCAATATCAGGCGTTGGTTTCCATATATACCGATCATCAAATCTTTTTTTAGCAAATTTGTGTTTTGCATCTATGACCCGTTCAGGCTTTTTACCTGGCAAAATTGGCTCCAGAGAGTCCATCGCCAATCGGGCTGCCTTTTCCCGTTCACCGGCATCCAGCAGGCCCTTCGAATCAAAAGCCAGAAACGAATACTCAGCCATCAAAATCTCAGCTGGTTTTCGATTTATCATTTCCAGCACAATCAATGCATAGCGGATTCTTTTTCCTGCATATTGCATCAAGCCTTCATCTGGATATCCTTTTATGAGTCGGTTATATCGCTTTAATGTTAAGCGCTGTAAAGAATCATCTGCCCTTACAATAAATATTCTTGTTCCCAGTCCCATGATTTGTGCCTTTGTGATATGGTCCGCTTATACCGGTCATTACCGGGAAATCATTTAC
>JASFGM010000294.1:0-4858 GCA_050123755.1 Desulfobacterales bacterium | reverse complement strand
TCTTGGGTGCCGGCAACGCCATGGCCAAAACCTATAAATTTGACATGGCCAACGAATACGCGCCCACCTCGATTCATGGGGAAAACGATACGTTTTTTATCAAAACCCTGGAGCGATTGAGCGGCGGACAGATCAAGATTACCCACCATCCGGGTGCCTCTTTAGGGTATAAATCCAAAGATCAGTTCGATGCCGTTACCGATGGCGCCCTGCCCATCGCCGACACCTATGTGGGACCGCTACGCGGCATCCATCCCATTTTTCTGCTTTCCTCGCTCCCCTTTCTGGCCAAAACCATTGACGACGCCAAGGTCCTCTGGACGGTTTCGACACCCTACTATCAGAAAGTCTTAAAAAAGAGCAATCAAATTCTCCTTTACGCTTCCCCCTGGCCCCCTTCCGGCATTTGGGCCAAAAAGCCGATCCGCAGCATGGCGGATTTAAAAAACCTAAAAATGCGGACCTATGACCCCAATGGCACCATTACCTTCAAAAATGCCGGCGCAGCTCCGATTCAACTCTCCTGGTCAGACGTGGTGCCGCAGTTGGGTACCGGCGGAATTGAATCCGTATTGACTTCGGCCGAGGGCGGTGTTTCTGCTAAATTCTGGGATCTTTTAAGCCACTTCAGCGAAATTAACTATTCATCTCCCCTGAATATGATTCACATGAACGCCGACGCCTTCAACGATCTGCCGGCCGATCTTCAAAAAGCGGTTTTAGAGGCCTCTGACATGGCCAATGAAAATGCCTGGAAGGCCGCCTACGGAAGAGTGCAGCAGAATTATAAAGACATGCGGGCCAACGGGATGACGGTGGTCACCGACGTTCCTGCTCCTTTTTTAGACCAGCTGGCAGCGGCCGGACAACAGGCGCTTGATCAATGGTTAAAGAAGATCGGACCCGATGGCGATCTGATTTTAAAAGAATACCGTTCCAAGATAGGAAAATAAACGCCAGCATAAACTTCAAAGGCCCGCATCGAAGGCCTGACATGATGCGGGCCTTTGATTGAATATTTTCGATTGAATATTGAATATGGAAACGCTTGAAAAAATTTCCTACCGCCTCGCTAAAATCGCGGCCTATCTCTCAGCGGTCATTTTGGTCTACATGGTGCTGCACATTCTTTTTGAAATTACGCTGCGGCTTTTTTTTTCCAAGTCCACCTATGTATTGGATGAGTTTGTCGCCTATGGTACCGCAGCCATCACGTTTCTGTGCCTGGCCTATTCCCTGCACGATGAAGCCCTCATCCGCGTCGGCATGCTGCTCAACCGTTTACACGGTAAAACTAAAAAGACATTCGAGATCTTCAGTGTGTCCATCACGTTTGTCGTCGTCATTTTTATCATCTACTATTTCTGGACAAAAACCTTTTGGCGTGATCTGATCCGCGGAACCCTTTCGGAAAGTATCGCCGAAGTCCCCTTGTGGATACCGGAATCATTTGCCTTGGTCGGGCTTTTGCTTTTCGCCCTGTCACTTTTTACCATGTTGCTGCGCCTTATCGTAGGCGGTTTGCCGGAAACTACTAATCAGACCGGTTGATCAAAGGAAACCACCATGGATGCAATGATAAACAGCTTTTTTCTGCTCTTGATGATGATATTTTTCTTGGGGAGCGGGGTATGGATTTTTGCGGGATTGATCTTGATCAGTATCATCGGCCTGACCGTCATTGTGGGTTATCCCGCGGATCGCATCGGTGCCATCATGGTCAAACGCTTGTATGCGGCTTCAGGAAGCTGGGAGATCGCCTGTATTCCGCTGTTTATGTGGATGGCGGAAATTATGTTCCGCACCGATATTTCCGAGCGCCTCTTCAGAGGATTGGCACCCCTGGTGGATAAATTGCCCGGGCGCTTACTGCACACCAATGTGGCCGGCTGCGCGTTATTCGCCGCGGTCAGCGGATCGTCAACTGCGACCACCGCCACCATTGGAAAAATCACGGTTTATGAACTGGAAAAACGAAAATATAACCGCGACCTTGCCATCGGTTCGCTGGCCGGCGCCGGCAGTTTTGGTTTGATGATACCGCCATCCATCGTATTTATTATTTACGGCGTAATCGCCGAGGAATCGATCACCAAGCTGTTTATTGCCGGTGTTTTTCCGGGCCTGCTGCTGGCCGGGCTTTACTCGACTTACATCATCGCTCGATCGTTGATTCAACCGCAGGTGGCGCCCCGAACCGGCGTTGAATACACCTTCAAGGATTATATCCGCTGCTTTGGATTATTGCTACCGATCCTGATCCTGATCGTCATCGTACTGGGGTCCATCTACACCGGAATCGCAACACCGACCGAAGCGGCCGCAGTCGGTGTCACCGCAGCACTGATCATGACCGTGTTGCTCAAACAAATGACAAAGCAGGTGTTTATTGAGTCACTCCTGGGTGCCCTGAAGACATCCTGTATGGTCTGTTCTTTATTGGCCGCGGCTGCCTTTCTGTCCACGGCCATGGGCTTTTTGCACGTACCTCAGGATATTTCCAAAGGAATCGCTACCCTGGGCCTATCGCCTTACGGTCTGATGGTGGTTCTGGGTATCTTCTATGTGGTTTTGGGATTTTTTCTGGACGGTATCTCAATCACGGTCATGAGCTTGCCCATCTGCCTGCCGTTGGTCGTCGCAGCCGGCTTCGATCCGATCTGGTTCGGCGTATTTTTGGTGGCCATGACCGAATTGGCCCAGATCACACCGCCGGTGGGTTTTAATTTATTCGTTCTCCAGGGATTAACGGGTTACTCCATCGGTTACGTTGCTTTGGCGGCCGCCCCCTTTTTCGTGATGATGGTTATCGGCGTGGCCGTTATTACCTTTTTCCCTGAGATCGCCCTCTGGCTGCCCCAATTGTTGTTCGGCAAGTAAGGCCGCCAAAGATGCGAATCCATAGGACGCCTGAGTTTTATAGTGATTGTTAAAAAACGTTTCGGTATTCAAACGTTTTTTTCTACAATCACTTATGCCGAACTTCCGAATTTCGGAACTTTATTATGGAAAACGGTATAACCGCAAACGGCGATTTCGGGAGGAATCGCCATCCTTAAGGAGGAAAATAATGGGCCTTATCACCCTGATCAATTCCCGCATCATTGACTGCACGGGTAAGGATCCCATTGAAAACGGTACGGTCGTCATCGAGGCTGAGCGCATCAAAGAGGTGTTGAACAAAGCACCCGGATCGCTGCCCGCAGGTGTTGAAAAGATCGACTGCAAGGGAAAGACCTTACTGCCCGGCCTCATTGATGCCCATGTTCACATCGGGTCGGTGGATGCCACCTTCACCGAACAGCAGCGCAAAAATTTTACTTCCACGCTGGTCATCAAAGCCGTTAAAAATTTAAAAGAAACACTGGCGCAGGGATTTACGTCCATCCGGGACGAAGGCGGAGCAGACCCGGGTTTCAAGCAGGCTGTTTCCGATGGTCTCGTACCCGGTCCGCGCCTATTTGTATGTGGACGGATCATCTCCCAAACCGGCGGGCATGCAGACGGGCGTCTGCCAACGGAATCCTATCGACCCGTTGAGCATATGGCCGGCACCATGTCCGGCGTTTATGACGGCGTTGATGCGGTTCGCCGGGCAGCACGCGAACAGATCCGCCAGGGCGCTGATCATCTCAAAGTGATGGCGGGCGGCGGCGCCATGTCGCCGTCTGATGAAATTGATACGGCCCAGTACAGCATCGATGAACTCAAGGCCATTGTATTTGAAGCCGATAATGCCGGTAAATATGTCAGCGCACATTGTTATTCCGACCGCTCTATCAAAAATGCCCTGTCAAGCGGCGTACGAACCATCGAACACGGGAATCTGATGAGTGCCGCGGTTGCCCAAACAATGAAGGATTCAAGTGCTTATCTCGTTCCGACGATCATCACCTATGAGAAGCTGTCCGAGATGGGTCTTGATCTTGGCGCCAGTGAAAACAATATCCGCAAGATCGATCAGGCCTTGGAAAAAGCCTACATCGCTTTGGCGCATGCCCAGGAAGCCGGCGTTAAAATCGGTTCGGGCAGCGACCTGCTCGGACCGATGCAGTGCTACAAAGCCGGTGAGCTTGAGTGTCAAGCCAAAGTCATGGGGCCGATGGGTGCCCTGGTTGCCGCCACCAAAACCAATTCGGAAATCATTCGCCAGGAGCAGGCGCTGGGAACCATCGAAGCCGGGAAGCTGGCGGATCTGATTTTAGTTGACGGCGACCCGCTCACCGACATCAGCGTTTTGCAGCAATATCAGGAAAAAATCGTCCTGATCATGCAAGGGGGACGTGTTTATAAGAACCGGATTCAAAACTGAAGGCGTTGCATTTTTAAACCCAATCTACAAAATCGCAAAATTTCATATTGCGTCATCCCATCTAACGAATTTTCAAGTCTCCCAGATTTAACCATCAGGCACGAAGCTCGAAATAAAACGGGACTCAAAAAAGTGTGTATTCGCCCTGACTAATCTGCAAAATTATAAGCGAGTGAAAATTCGGATGGACGATATGATATCACCGGTGCATTGAGGGATGAAAAATCTTTGATTATTTAAAAGTATCTGAAAAAATGAAGATGCAAGATATTTGGTTTTTATTGTTAATATCTGTAATTGTGGCTCATCTGCGATTAGTTGGAGATAACACACGTTTTTGCACTGTAAGAATCGTTTTGATATTAATGATACATGCAGTCCGAACTAAATTTGCCATAACACCAGATATTGTGGTTTGTTGTCAATTAGCAAAACCACCAAAATATGTTTGACCCTACATAATTTACTGGTATATATAATTTTACTGATCTGAAATTCCTCTGCCAGCTGACCGTATGCACTTTTTCAAGTGGAGCCGAGTCCAGT
>JASFGM010000293.1:0-4864 GCA_050123755.1 Desulfobacterales bacterium | reverse complement strand
AACATCAGGGTCACCAAGCCCGAGGTTGATTACATCCTTACCTTCCTCCTTCATCTTGGTAAGAATGAGATTCATTGCCGTACCCAAATAAGCCTCAAAGTCATTTAATCGATTTGCTGTCTTCATCCCTACCTCCTGATTAAAGCCCTTCGTCCTCATAGACATTGCAGATGCAACACAGAAATGTTGCAGGCTCCTGGCCGATATTCTTCATACCGTGAGGTGTCATACTCTTAATATAAATAAAATTCCCAGGACCAACTTCCTCCTTTTGCACCAATTCATCAGTTTCAGGATCAAACTCCCAACACTCAAATCTTCCCTCCAAAATATACATCGTCTGGTGATAGAAGTGATTGTGAATGGGTATCTTGCCTTCAGGCTGAACAGTGAAGAATCTAAGTCCGTACTCTGGATAACCGTGGCCGTCATCACCAAATTTAGACAACCATCGAATGCTGGTGTCAATGACGTCATTTTGTTTTCCTTTATAAGGAAACTTGTCTATCTGCACATCTTCACAGTCCTTCCAATGCTTAATTTCCATTTTTCCTCCTCAGGCAGTAATAACAGGACTAATAGTAGTCAGTTTAATGAAAAGATTTATGATTCAAAGCTCTCTGGCAGTTTATGGAATTGCCACATAATTAGAAATTTCATCCAACGATTCCCTAATATGGGCTATGGTGGCCATACGAAGCTGGGCCTCGTCTTTTGCTTTAATGGCCTTGATCATTTTGAGTGTCTCTTTAAAAAAAAGCTTGGGCTTGATGTCGCGAGGGATAGAGAGACAGAATCTAGAATAGTGGTTAAGTAATTTCTTGAGAAACTGAGAAAGCTGGCTGTTCTTAGCCATTTGATATATGAGATGATGAAACCGTTGATCGAGTTCTACTATTTCCCTGTTGCTTGTATCTTCATCCAATTGCAAAATCTCATTATTTAGTTCCTTAAGTTTTTCTAACTCCGCAACGGTGGCGCGGTTCATAGCCCAGATGTTGGCCAGAACCTCCAACACTGATCTAATCTCAGTAATTTCTTTAATTCGGTTTAGACTTAAAGGCGTGACTATGAAATGAGATCCATGTCGAATCACCAATCCTTCCGCTTGGAGAGAAATTAAGGCCTCCTTTATCGGTGTGCGGCTGACTTTAAATATCTCCGCCAATTCGCTCAGATTGAGTACCTTCTCCGGTACCAGATCCAAATTAATGATCTGCTGGTATATAGCTTCAAAAATTTTGTCTGTCTCCATACATACCTCGGCATTCAACAAGTGCTATTGCCTTGATGGAAGTATTTTTTGCTATATTAAGTTAATAGATGGCTGTATGTCTATCACCCCGAGTCTATAGGGTACCTTCAGCTAAAAATTTCATGCCATGCAAAACTACGCGTAAAGGCATTCCAAATTAGCTTCAAAAAAAATCTTCCGCTTGAAACAGTCTTGTCCTCTCAAACACGATCAGCTTAAAAATTACTGTCTGAAACTTAACGCCTTTAATGCTAAAACAACCTATCGTCTGCGATAAAAACGGCTATTAATCCTCGACGTGAGCAATGACTTCGATTTCGAGCATCAGGTCTGGATGTGCCAACCCAGCGATTATACAAGCCCTGGCAGGAGTCGAATCAGGTGGAAAGTAGGAATAATAAACTTCGTTTAAGCCTGGGACGTTATCAATTGAGGGTGTATAGATCGTACACTTATCTATATTGTCCATCGATGAGCCACAGGCCTCTAGCGTTGTTTTAATGTTTTCCATTGTTTGTTTGGTCTGTTCCTGGATGGAATTTTTGCCGACAATTTCACCCGTATCCCAATTGAAGGATACACCAGAGGTGTAAAGCACGTTACCGACCTTTGCACACTGAGCGTTTTTTGTGGGGAACTTCCTTGGAGCACCTAATAGTGTTCTAGCCATTTTACCCTCCTTTATCTTCTCTTGTTTAAACCATAATTCGCAAACCAATTATTGTTTTATCCGCCTAACAATTAGGTGGTTATTCAATATGACTAAACGTACCCATTTTATGGCATGCTATTTCCATCCCAAATTAAGCTGCTTCCCTCCTGCCTTCCTTTCCTTTGCTTTGGAACAAACATAAAAACCAAATGCCGCCGACAGGGCTAAGCCCACACCGATAATACTAGTGATAAGCTCGGGGATGATGATCAAAATAAAAATAACCAGGAAAACAAAGCGCCATATCAGTTTCAATTTATAGAAAAACCAGCCGGTTATGGCTCCCGCCAAGATGACCACCGCTATCAGGGTCAAGGCGAATGTTGAAATGATCTTCCACCATGAACCTTGCATAAGTAACGCAGGTTCGAATAAGAAAACATAAGGCATTATAAAAGCAAGTATTGCTATGCGGCAGGCTGTAAAGCCAATTGTTATTGGATCGGCTTTTGAGATATCTGCCGCAGCGTAAGCAGCGACTTCCACAGGCGGAGTGATCATGGACATTACGCCGAAATAAAATACAAACATGTGAGATGCCAGCTCAGAAAAGCCAAAGTCAATCATCGCCGGCGCAGCCAAAGTAACCACGATGATGTAGGCCACAGTCGTCGGAGTGCCCATGCCCATGATAATGCAGGCGATCATTATTAAAATGAGACCAAAAGCCATAATGCCGTAAGAGAGGGACATTACCAAACTGGAAAAGGTAATGCCCACACCCGTCAGACTGATGATGCCGATTACAATTCCAGCAGCAGCCGTCGCTCCAGCAATCATGACGCCTCTTTTAGCGGAAACAATCATCGCATCAAAAAAAGTATTCCAGGTAAAGCGGGTCTCCTTACGCAAGAAGCTCAGCGCAATACATACCAAAATGGCCGCTAAGGCAGCGCGCATCGCTGTATAACCCATAAACAATACCACTACCAGAGATATAATAGGCGTAAGGAGGTAAAACCGAGGTAAAACTTCTCTCCAGGTGGGTAGAACGTTTTTGGGAAGACCTTTAATGCCGGTCTTGGCTGCTTCGTAGTCCAAAACAAGGATTAGGCAAGTAAAATACAAAATTGCCGGTATAAAGGCTGCTTTGCAAATCTGGAGGTATGGCATGCCAAGAACTTCGGCCATTAGAAAAGCAGCAGCTCCCATCACCGGCGGCATAATCTGGCCACCGGTTGAAGCAACTGCTTCCACGGCTCCCGCTATGTGAGGCTTGTATCCAATTCTTTTCATCATCGGAATCGTAATCGCTCCCGTAGCGTAAACATTTGCTACGGCGCTACCCGATATGGAACCTACCATGGCTGATGAGAGTGCGGCTATCTTAGCCGCGCCACCGCGATATTGTCCGACTAAGAGCTTGCCTAAATCCATAATCAGGTCGCCGACTCCGGTGAACTCCATAAAAGTTCCCAGAATAATGAATAGAATGACATAGGTCGCTGAAATTCCAATCGGTAGACCATAAACACCGTCTAACCCGAAACACAGATAGTCGATCACATCTGTAAGGACAAACCCGCGGTGGGCGATAACACCCGGCAGGTAGGGTCCTGCAAACGCATAAACCAGCGTTCCGGCTGCAACGTAGACAAGCGCCCCGCCCACGGCCCGTCGGGTCAACTCCAGAACTAAAAGTAAACTGATCCCGCCAACGGTGTATTCAAAAAGTGTCAAAGGATCGACCAGGATTTGACGCATGGTTATGTCGTGGTAGTCGTAAACATTGTAGCCGAAAACAATTAAACAAAGGGCCGCCAAAATGATGTTCGATATATCTAATTTTTTACGTTTAATTACGGGCAAAGCCAAAAAGCCAAAAACTGCTGCAAAAGTCAGATGCAAAGGTCTTTGGAGTTGTGCAATGAATACTCCGAATGTAGCTGTGTATAAATGAAACAAGACGAAGCAGGTTGACCAAATTGTGATGAAAATTCGGTAGAAAATATTTTCTGTCACGGTTGATTTGCCTCCATGATCATTATCCAGCAAAAGCTGAGGAGGGAGCCGAGGTTCCCTCCTCCAGTCCGTATCTGTCTCAAACGTTCACTGAGTAATTTATAAGCAATTTGGCTTTCTGCTATTACTTACACGGTAGACCGGCTTCCTTGTAATACTTTAGCGCCCCGGGATGCATGGCAGTACCTGTAATATTGCAGGCATTCTTGGGGTCATAAATCTTAAATAAGCGGTGTACGTTGCGAACAACATCAGGATTTGTGTTGATGGCTTTGGTGATTTCATAGACCATGTCCTCAGGTATTTGTTTGCGGATAACAATCATGATCGATTCGGTCATGATCGGTGTCGGTTTCTTGATGAATTCCCAGTGGTTTGTCGGAATGGTCGCGATACCGTATTGATATTTTTCCTTGAGGTTTTCTAAAATAGCCTTATCAGGACCGAGAAACTTGACCTTTTTGGATACGGTCCACTCCAGAATGGGTGGTACCATTGGCCCAAACCAAACATCGGCGTGACCGTCTTTTAGAAGACTGCCAGCTTCGGAATAGGAAACAAAGTTGACCTTGCCACCCCAACTCTCAATATCTTTAAAGCTAATGCCATAACCTTCTAGCAGTCTCTCTGCGGCCACCGAAGGCGAGCTGGCCCGCGGAGAAGTCAGGATTCTGATTTTTGCCTTCTTTGCCTTAATATCACTGATCGAGCTGATCGGAAAATCCTCGGACACCAGGAAGAGGGCCATATAAATATCGCACAGATAAGTCACCCCCAAAACATTATCGTGTGTGCCTTTACCTTCATAAGCACCGGTATTGTTTCTTGCCTCGTAGACAAGGCGGTTCATCGTAAATCCGATATCAGCCTTGCCTGATTGGGTTTTGGAGATATTTGCCAGAGAGCCGCCTGTGGTGACTGTGACCTTGACTCCT
>JASFGM010000292.1:0-4876 GCA_050123755.1 Desulfobacterales bacterium | reverse complement strand
GACTAACTCCTTTGCTCAAACTACGCTTAAGCAGTTTGATAGCACGGTTGTAATTGCCTCCCCAAAATTCCATTTCGCCGAGCATATCCAGAAACCTGTCATCCACCATTTCAGCCTTCTCCGCATAAAGTAAAGCGGTTCGCAAATCTTCCAGTACTTGATTTAAACGACCAAGTTGCAAAGCGGCAAATCCTCTTCTTCTAAAAAAATAGGCAAGTTCAACATTGTCAGCGCCCTGTGGAGGGGATTTATCTGCCAAAGCTTCAAATTTCCTCACAACTACCTGGTCAAATTGAACGGGTTGATCCAAAACGGACAGAACATCGTTTATGCGGCGAGGAGGTGGGACGAATGATTCATCACCCATTGTAACAGTAACCCTTTTGGCTTCCTCTAAAGACATTTTTTGGCTTGCACACGCCTGGAAAAGAACCAGAGTGATAAAGAAAATACACGCTGTGCTTTTGGGAGGGGTGTTTATTCTGGATCTCAAAGAAATTTCTTTTAAAATAAATTTTAGTTGGATCATAGCTGAAAATCCTTTAGAAATTTAGATCCTATATTATTAGATTAGTTACGCTTCTAATTTAGTATCGGAGATTGTAAATGACTCTTCTACATGAATGCGGAATGAGAACTGAAACTTGGTTCGCTTTAATAGATGAAAAGTTGCCTGCGGTCAGATGGAGAAAGAAAATGAAAATTATTTTAGGGCTTTTTATATAATATTGTGATGTATCAGGTCAAATAAAATTGATAACGGTGTTGTGAAAGTTTTAATGAAAGTGAAATTGGTCCACGATTGCAGATACCGAAAAACCAAATATCTCGAAAGTGCATAGACATTGAGATATGAAAAAAACCACACCATTAAAAATCTGTGATATCACGAAATATCATAAATCTCCCCAAACTACGGATATGTAAATGCTGTACGAAATTGGCAAAAGTACAGTAACTATGATTGGAGATTGTCAAATCAAGTAAATCTCAATTTTGATTATTGCAAAATCATCTCAGTCCAATGGCATTAAATCCTATAACTAATCGACTATTTAACTATTGGTGAATTAACGAAAGATAAACTATTTGACCATTCGACCAATTAACGCTTCGACTAAACTCAGTGGCCAGCAGCGAGCAGCCAGGGCCCAGTCACACTACCCTTTCTTGACAATAAAGTGCATGATTCTATATAACGCAACCATAATACCGCGCTATAAAGGCGCAACCGAAGCAACTAGCAAGGAAGATCAATGCCCGGTACCAAAAAAAGATCGATAAAGGCCTGCGCGTTTGATTTGGGCAACACCCTTATAAATGATACCCAGCTTGCAAAAGCCGCCACTGAGGATATGTGTCAGTGGCTTTTTGATAAATCTTTGATTCGATCCAGGCAAGCCTTTATCGCCACTTTTGAAAGCGTCAATCATAATACCGAAAAACCATTTATAAGCCACACGTTCGGCGAATTGGAATTTTTTGAGAAGACCTTTGAAAAATTGGCGATACATGCGATTTCGGCGCAAGAGGCCTTAAAAAAATACCGGGCCCTATTAATGCAAAAGATAGCGCCCGACAAAAATATTGTGGCTGCTCTGCGGCTATTAAAAGAGAAAAACATGCGGCTGGCGCTGTTGTCCAATGAAAGTGTCGAACGCGTAGATGCGTATATGGAAAAAACAAACCTGCGGCATTTTTTCGATGCCATTGTTGTGTCTGCGCGTATTGGAATCGAAAAACCGGATCTTGGCTTTTTTCAGGAAGCATTGAATCAATTAAACCTTAAAGGCGACGAAATGGCGATGTTCGGGGATAATCAAATTGCGGACGGCGCCGCTAAAAAGCTGGGAATATTTTTTATTCTGGTGACCGGCTACATGAACAAAAATTGGATCTGGGAGAAAGGCAATCCTTACCCACCCGACTATATCATGGAAAAAATTACCCGCAAAGATATGGCGGCGTTTCTGAATGCGGTCATTTATTAGGTGTCAGGTGTCAGGTGTCAGATAACAGATGACAGAAGTCAGATGACAGAAAACCGTCTGCCCCTTGTCTTCTGCCATCTGTTTTCTGTGCTCTGTCCTCTGTATTTTCCTGACACCTGAACACTGAAACCTGAAACCATGATCATCATTAAAGAACTCAATTGAACTAAAATATACCAAACGGCTTTTATACCGTTTTCCATAATAATGTTCCGAAATTCGGAAGTTCGGCATAAGTGGTTGTAGAAAAAAACGTTTGAATATCGGAACGTTTTTTTGACAACCACTATATAACATTTTTGTGGGAAATTACCCTAGTGGGCCTCCTCGTAGGGTAATATGTGCAGGCTTTTTTCCAGAAAACTGATGGTCACCTCTTCACCTGCTTTAAAAACCATATGCTCCTGAGGATTGGCAATTTCCACGGTGATGATGGTTTCGGCCACCCCGACTTCATACACCATCTGCGAGCCCAGGTAAACCGCCTCATGGACGGTACCGGTGAGGGTGTCGGGTCTCTTTGGCTCCAGGTTGATGGACTCGGGCCGTACGACTAAAAGCACTCTTTGCCCTTCTGAAAAGGATCCCGGTTCGACCGCAACCTGAAATTTCTTGCCGACGATGTCGAGCAAAAGTTCATTGTTAGATCCCAGGCTGCCGACATTGCCTTCCAGAAAGTTGGCCTTGCCGATAAAGTCAGCCACAAAACGGCTTGCCGGTCTGGCATAAATTTCCTGGGGGGACCCAATCTGCATGATTTTGCCCTGATGCATGATGACCACCCGATCAGAAAGGGTCATGGCTTCCTCCTGATCATGGGTTACATAGACGGATGTTATGCCCACCCGCTGCTGAAGCTTGCGGATCTCCAGACGGGTGGATACGCGCAGCTTAGCATCAAGATTCGACAGCGGCTCGTCGAGCAAAAGCACCTTGGGCTCCATCACCAGCGATCGGGCCAGGCTGACCCGCTGCTGCTGGCCCCCTGAAAGCTGAGCCGGGGAGCGTTCGGCCAGCCCCTCCAGCCCGACCAGCTGCATGATCTTCTCGGTCTGCTGGCGAATGTTCTCGGCTGATTCGCGGCGTATTTTCAGTCCATAGGCAATGTTCTCGGAAACCGTCAGATGGGGGAAAAGGGCGTAGTTTTGAAAAACCATGGTGGTGGGCCGCTGGTTGGGTGGCGTGGTGCTCACGTCTTCACCATCAATCCGTATTTCACCGGAAGTGGGCAGCTCAAAACCGGAAATCATTCTAAGGGTCGTTGTTTTACCACAACCGGAGGGCCCCAGAAGCGTAACCAGCTCGCCTTCCTGCACTTCAATATCGACATTATCAACCGCCTTAAATGCATTTTCACCCGATCCGAATACCTTAACAAGGCTTTTAAGAACAAGATAATCTTGCCGCATATCAAATCCTTTCGCCGGTGGTCGCCATTAATTGACAATACTAATGGTTCTTGCGCCTTTGCCGATCCGACCAACCAAAAGCTGAATAATACTTAAAGCGATCAGGACAATCACAATCAAAAGAAGGCTCATGGCCGCGGCCTGGGCGTATTGACTGTTATCCACAAAACCCAGGATGGCTACCGTAATCAGGTTCCAGTCACCCGAAACGACAAAGATAATCGCACTGATGGCCGTCATGGCTTTGACAAAACTAAAGGCCAGGCCTGAAAAAAAGGCCGGTGCGATCATCGGTAGTGTTATTTTTCTAAAGGTCTTACTGCTGTCGGCCCCCAGATCGGTGGACGCTTCCTCAATTGAAGGATCGATCTGTTGCAGGGCGGCAATTCCGGCGCGGATACCCACCGGCATATTTCTGAAGATGAGAAGCGTCACAATGATCCAGGCCGTTCCGGTCAATACGAATGGAAACAGTGCCGAGCTCTGGTTAAAGGCCAGGATATAGCCGATACCCACGACGGTCCCCGGAACCGCAAAGGTCAGCATGGAAACAAATTCCATGGTGGTGCGCCCGATAAATTTTTTGCGAATAACCAGAAAAGCGATAAACATTCCCAAAAGCCCGGTGATCGGTGTCGCCCAGGTAGATACCTTCAACGAATCATATATATACCCCTTGCCCACCTGAAACATTTCGACATAGTTATGGAGGGTAAGGGTTGCATCAACCCCCCACAGCTTTTGGAAAGAACCCCAGATCACCATTCCATAAAAGAGGAAAACAATCCCGGTAAAGAATAAACAGGCCGCATAGGTGGGCAGTTTGATATACCATTCCAGGCGCTGGATGGTTGCGGCGGTCGGCTGACCGGTAACGGTGACATAGGATTTTCGGGCGACCCAGTATTTTTGGATGAAAAAGGCGGTGACCGTGGGTACCAGGAGAAGGATTGCCAGAGTGGAACCTCTGGAAATGTCATACATACCGGTAATCTGTAAAAACGCCTGTACGGAAAGGACCCTGAAATTTCCGGATAAAATCATGGGATTGCCGAAATCGGCCATGGACTCGATAAACACCAAAAGCCAGGCACTGGCAATTCCGGGAACCGCCAGCGGCAATGTGACGGTGGCAAAGACTCTGCCCCGGGAGGCGCCCAGATCCATGGCCGCCTCTTCCAGGGCGGGATCAATGGCCTGCAAAACCCCATAGAGCACAAGGAAAGCGATCGGGCCATAGGCGATGGTCTCTACCAGCACGAGTCCGCCCAGTCCGTATATCGAGTATTCACCGATAATCCCACTCAGGAAGGGGGTCAGGCTGCCGGCTCTTCCAAAAAGCAGGATAGCGGCCAGGGCAACCACGAACGGCGGTGAGATAATCGGAAATGTGGCCGTCATCCGGAAGAAGCGCTTAAAGGGTAAAGGCGTCCTGGTAATGGCATAGGCAAAAACAAAGCCAAGGATCGTTCCCGC